>DASTHG010000497.1:0-6213 GCA_035718325.1 Gemmatimonadales bacterium
ATCGCGCACTGGCTCGATCTCTACGGCAACGACACGATGTTTCTGATCGGCTCGAGCCTGTTGCGCGCTCCGGATCTCGAGGTGGCGACGCGCGCCGTGGTCGACGAAGTGCGTAAGCGGGCGTAGAGCACCACTGTACCATTGGCGCGACGCCGGGGTGTACTCCCGCACACGTCAACCACTGGCGCCGGTGTAGCGCTTCAGCGCAGCGCGCCACAACAGTCGCGCCAGCACGAAGGCCGCGGCGCCGACCGCCGCCGCCGCCAGTCCGATGAGCGGCGACAGCCGCCCGGTGAGTGCGGACGCAGGGACCGTCGTCGCCCAGGCGATCGGCAGCAGATACACGAACACGAAACGCAGCGCCCCCGGATACGCCGATACGGGATAGCGCGCGCCTTCGTACACGGCGTCGAACAACACCGCGATGTTTTCCACCGCCACAAACCAGAAGGCGAGACTCATCAACGCAACCCAGATCGCGTAGACGACGAGCGCGGCCGCCGCGAGCGCCACGAAAAAGGCCGCCGACTGCCAGATCGTCGGGACGTGCCCCAGGCGGACCAGGGCATACCCGGAGAGCGCCAGGCCAAGCGCGATGTCGGTCACGCGCCAGAGATCGAGCCGCCGAAACGAGACGAACAATTGCGCGTCCGCGGGCCGCATGAGCACGAGATCGAGTGCCCCGCTCTTCACGTCGTCGGCGAGCTGGCCGATCCCCGGCCGCAAGACTGCCTCGATGACGCCCGTGAGGGCATTGAATACTCCGAGGAGCACCACGACCTCCCAATAGTCCCAGCCACCGAGGCGGGCGGTATGTCGGAAGAACAAGGCGAGGGTGAGCAGCGCCGTGGCGATCGCGAATGCGGTGGAGAAAACGCTGGCGACAAAATTCGCGCGGTATTGCAACTCCTCCACCGCGTTGAGTCGCACAAGGCTGGCGAGGATCGCGAGCCAGCGCGGGCGGCGCGGTGTCATCCTCCGACCGCTCCGTAGCGCAGCAGTCCGCGTCGCCACGCGAGGCGGCAGGCCCCGAACCACACGGCGAGCCAGAAGGCCTGCGCGACGAATCCCTGCACCAGGGCCGCCGAGCCGGTGACGGCGCCGGTCAGGACCTCGACCGGAAACGCGAGCATCGGCCGGAACCAGAGCAGCGACGCGAGATGGGCGATCGGCGGCGGCAGGAGTGCCAACGGGGCGATGCGGCCGGCGAGAAACATCGCGATCCCGGCGTGCAGCTCCATGATGGCCGTCGCGCGAGTCGTCCAGAATGCCAGCAGGCCGGTCGTGAAACTGATGAGAAACCGCAGTCCCGCCGCGAACACGACCGCCAGGGCCGTCAGCGCCCAGCGGGTCGGATCGAACGGCAACCGCACCGCCGGCCACAACGCCGCAACGACGAGCCACACGACGACGATGATCGAGCCGCTGCGCGCCTTGTACGCGATGTTGTCGGCGGTGGCTTCGTGCGCCGGGTGCAGCGGCCGCGCCAGCCGGAAATTCAAATCGCCGTTGCGAATCCACCCGTCCAGGTACCATGAATCCCACGCGATCGTGAGCTGATTGACGAGCATCATCGCGAAGAAGTAGCGCGCGAAGTCGATGCGGGCGTAGCCGTCGACGTCACCCGTACCGGCGATCGCCCACCAAATGCCGAGCGCGATCGCCGGCTCGGTCACGCCCCACAGCACCCACAGGAGGATCGACGCCCGGTATTGCAGATCGATGAGCCACGCGCTGCGGATCAACGCGCCGTAGCGCCGCGCCCAGGCCGTCACGGCGCTCACTCGGACTCGTCCCCCTCGGCGAACGCGAGCCGGATCACCTCCTCGATCGGGGGATCCGCGATCGAAAGATCGGCCACGGGGAGGGCGGCGAGCAGGCGCGCGCTGGTCGCCGCGGCGGCTTCGCGCGGGACGTCGAGCACCGCGTTGGGAAACCGGAAGCTGTGCACGGCCCCGAATGCCGCGAGCGTCTCCTGGTCGACCGGCGCCCCCAGCACCACTTCGAGCCGCTTGGTCGGCGCGATGCGTCCCACCAGCGCGTCGAGCGCGCCGTCATACAGCAGCCGGCCGCGGTTGATCATGATGACGCGGGTCGCGAGCGCAGTGACGTCCTGCATGTAATGGGAGGTGAGCAGGATCGCGGCGCCGTGGCGGTCGCGGTAGGCGCCGAGAAAGCGGCGAATCGCGTCCTGGGCACTGACGTCGAGTCCCAGCGTCGGCTCGTCGAGAAACAGGATCGGCGGCCGATGCAGCAGGGCGGCCGCGAGCTCGCACTTCATCCGCTCGCCGAGCGAAAGCTGGCGCACCGGCTTGTCGACGACGGCAGCGAGCCCCAGCAGGTCCACCAGTTCGGCCAGGCGCAAGCGAAAATCGCGCTCGGCGATGTCGTAGATCGCGCGATTGAGGAGAAACGTCTCCTCGGCGGGGAGGTCCCACACGAGCTGCTGGCGGTTGCCGAGCACCAGCGCGATGCGCCGCTTGAAGGCCGCGCCGCCCGACCAGGGCTCGAACCCTGCCACGCGGACTTGTCCCCTGGTGGGATAGAGCAGCCCCGCGAGCATCTTGAGCGTGGTGGTCTTGCCGGTGCCGTTGGGGCCGAGGAATGCGACGATCTCGCCCGGCGCGATCTCGAAGCTGACCTCCCGCACCGCCTGCACTTCGCGGTAGCGGGGCCGGAACAGCGCCTGCACGGCGCCGGCCAATCCGGGGTCGCGGACTTTGACGCGAAACGTCTTGGAGAGAAACTGCGCGGTGATGGCGGGCGGCATAGCGCTGGAATTTCACCAGGAGTCGGGAGGCGCGGACCCTCCGACCGCCCGTCCGCGTCGCAGCTATGCCGTCAGGACCGCCCGCTCGTCGGAGATCCCGGTCACCCGCTCGTAAACCTGGAGCTCGCGCCGCGCGACGATCGGCCATGCGAACTCGGCCGCGCGGTCGAGTCCGGCCCGCTGCATCGTCGAGCGCCGGTCCACATCGGCGACGAGGCTGGATACCGTGTCGGCCCATACTTCGGGGCGCTGATCGGTGAGGAACACCGCCTCCCGGCCTTCCCGCACCACCGAGCGGAATCCGACGTTGTCGGCCAGCACCATCGGCGTGCCGCACGCCATCGACTCGAGCAGCGTCACGCCGAACGACGCACGCGTCGTGGGGCAGAGGTAGAGATCGGCCGCGGCGTAGAGCAGGGGGCGCTCCTGGAACACGCGCCCGACGAACCGCACACCTCCACCAAGCCCGAGTCCCAGGCCGCGGGCGCGACGCTCATAGTAGCCGCGCCATGGGCCGTCGCCCGCGACGGTCAGCACCGCGTTGGGGAAGCGCCGCAGGATATGCGGCATCGCCTCGAGCAGCACGTTGAGGCCGTTGCGCGGCTCGAGTCGTCCGAGGAAGAGCAGGCGCGGGCCGCGGCGCAGGGCGTCGATCGGGCGGCGCCCATTGGGCTGGAAGAACGTGGTGTCGACGCCGTTGGGGATGATCTCCCAATCGGCGTGCAGGTAACGTGACATCGCCTCGATCACCGGATTGCTCACCGCGATCGCCGCGGCGTGGCGATCGAGCAGTCGCTGGAAGATCGGCTTGAAGACGCGATACCCGACCGAGCGCGGAAACCATGAATGGAACGTAGCGACGACGGGGATGCCCACTTTCCAGGCCGCCAGCGGCGCGACGACGCCGAAGGTCGGGGCCAGACCGCCATGCACGTGGACCACATCGTACCGCTCGGCGCGAAACAGCTCCTCGAGCTGGTGTTGCAGCCGCCACCCCACGGTGATCCGCGCGACGCCGCCGTTCATGTAAATGACGACGCTCGTCCCGACGCGGCGCACGAACGGTGCGTCGGTGTTGGCCTCGCGCATCTTGGCGCTGATCACATGGACGTGATGTCCCCAGGCGATCAGCTGCCGGGCGAGGTTGTGAACGTGCTCCGGAACGCCGCCGAGTTGGGGATAATAGTCTTCAGCGATGAGGGCGATTCGCATCGATCATGTCCAACGAGGACTTCGACCCCACGAGATGTTCGATCCGATCGACCACCACGTCGGGCCGTTCCTCTTGAAGGAAGTGGCCGGCACCGGGCACGCTGTCGACCCTGAAATCCGGCAGCGTGCGCTGCAACAAGACCACCTCTTTCTCTCCCACGTCACCGTCGTGCGGCGTTCCCCCCACCAACAACAAAACCGGACATTTGATCTCCCCCAAACGCGGGGCGAGTTTCTCGGGCTCCGGCGACGCCGCCATGGCGAGATACGCCTTTAAGGTTGCCGACAGGTTCACCGCTGCCGGCGCGGTGTAACCCGTCACCACGTCGTCGGTCACCCAGGTCTTGTCGCCGGACGAGTCCAGCAACAGGTGCCGGATTTTCCAGCGGATCAGCTTCACTCCCCCGAACAGCTTGATCCACGGCGCAAAGCGCAGCGCGGAACGGAACGACGGCGTCACAGCGCTCTCGGTCGGCCCCCCCTCGATGGTCAGTACGCCCTCGACGAGACTGGGCCGGTGCACCGCCAGCCGCAGCGCGATCGATCCGCCGTTCGAGTGCGCCACCACGATCGCCGCGGGGACGCCGAGCGAATCGAGCACCGCGCCGATGCGCCGCGCCTGGGCGCTGAGCGAATAGTCGCCTTTCTCCGGACGAGAGGACCCGCCGATACCGAGCGGCTCGATGACGAGGGTGCGGTAACCAGCCGCGTTCAACGCCGGAGTGACTTTGCGGAACGTGAAGGCGGAACCAAAGAACCCGGGGATCAGCACCACCGCCTGGCCCGCCACCGGACCCGCGGCGACGACGTGCAACGATTCCTTCGGCGCAACGGGGATGGTCAGGCTGTGCGCGCTGTCGGTCGCCAGCGCGGTGAGCAGCTGCAGCACCAGCACAGGAGTCGTCTCTCTAGTCCGGCAACGCCGCCGCGCGGGATGCGACGGTATCGAGGTCTCCGCCCAGAGCATCCATCTTGCGCTGAAAGCGGAAGTCGAGCAGCAGCAACCCCACAACGTACGCGGTGAGGTTGACGCCGAAGATCACGAGAAACACCGTGCGAAAGGGAACCCACAGGCCAAAGTACAGAGCGAAGCGCTTCACTCCGGGGTCGAGCTTCGAGCGGTCGGTGATGGTCCAGTTGAGCAGAATCGCGATCATCGCGAGCGCGGCGAGCTTCCAGGCGACGAAGCGGCCGAGGACCAGTCCGGCGAACGCCACCGCCTCCGATGCCCGGTCGAGTCGGTCGTCGAGCCGCTTGCCGGCGGGGGAGACGAGGTTGAACTCGCGCGCGATGCCCCCGTCCAGCCCGTCGAGCACCTGACCGAACGCGAGCAGCCCGAGCCCGAGGCCGAGCCGCCCGCTGGCGAGCACCGCCGCGGCCGCCACACTCGCGCCGAACGCCGCCCACGAAATCTGATTGGGCGTGAGGCCCAGCCCGCGATGCAGCAGCCGGAGCACCGGCCGCAGCACGCGGTCTAACGCCGTGCCAAGTACAGGTAGAGATTCAAACATGCGAAGACGGCGAAGGCGAGGCTGAAGGTAACGATTTCCTTCGATTTATCTGAGAACTGCAGCAGCCAGCCGCGCGTGACCAAGTTCGAATAGGGGAAGAACGGCATCTTCTCGAAACTGACACTGTAATCCATCGCGATGTGAACGGTCAGAAAGAGAACCGGCACGATCGTGCCCAGGAGCCAGGAGAGCGGCGTCACCCACAGCAGCGCGACGGGCTCCTGCAGCGACGAGCGCCAGTAGTAGCCGAGCCGGCTCTTCCAGCCCACCGCCTTGAGATAGAACGGTGCCTTGAACGCGTGGTCGATGTCGACGCCGCAGCCGAAGGCGTAGGCCAGCGCCACATCCGAGCCATGCAGGCCGAGCGCCTGAACACCGAGCGTCGTGACGAGCCCGTGTGTGAAAATCTTCATGCCTGCTGTTCTTCGACTCCCGTCGGCGCGGGCACGGTCTCGGAGCGGGCGAACCACACCAGGACGAGGCCGAGCGCGATCCACGCCAGGTCGCGCACGCGGTCCACCAGCCCTGCGTAGACACCCAGCTTGCCCGGAATCCCGAACAACCGGAACAGCAGGAACAAGCCGCCTTCCTTCGAGCCGACTTCGTAGGGGAAGAAAAACAGCAGGTTGGTGATCAGACCGCCGAGGATCGTAATGACGAACGCCACGATGAACGAGACGTGCTGACCCAGGCTCACGAGAATCAGATAGTACTCGAGCG
>DASTHG010000498.1:0-7107 GCA_035718325.1 Gemmatimonadales bacterium
ATGCAAACCAACTTGTGCGTTTCAACCACCGCGCGGATGGCCGGGAACCTCGGCTTCGACACGTACGTCGTCTCCGATGCGACCGCCACGTTCGACAATACGGGGCCCGATGGACGGCTCTTCCCGGCCCAGCTCCTCCACGATGTGGCGCTCGCGGACCTGAACGGCGAGTTCGCAACGGTAGTTGGAACCGACGAGCTGTTGAGAACTCTGGAATGACCTTTACCTACCTCCACCAACCTCCACCAACCTCCACAACCGTCCGGGAGCAGGACCGGTGATTGCGAGACTCTGGCGCGGGAGCGTGCGACCCGAGCGCGGCGACGCCTACGCGGCGTATCTCGATCGCACCGGCGTGCGCGATTGTCGCGCGACGCCCGGGAACAAGGGCGTTTGGGTGCTCCGCCGCGATCTTCCTGGCGAGACGGAATTCCTGTTCATCTCCTTGTGGGAATCGTACGACGCGATCAAGCGGTTTGCCGGAGACGACGTCGAGCACGCCCATTACTATCCCGAGGATCGCGAGTTCCTGCTGTACCTCGAGCCGACGGTGACGCACTACGAGGTGGGCGTCGCCCCCTGAGATCCTTGGGGGGAGCCGGCGGCCTGACTTTTGCGAGCGGGATAGGAAAGTCGCAGGTCCGGCTCGCGTTCGAATTCGTCGAGCACGTCCTGCCAGATCGCGCTCTCGCTACCGCGGCGGAAGCGCGACCTGATCAGGTAGCGCAACGTCAGCCGGATGCCGTGATCTGCCACACGCACGTAGACGATGGGCGTGAGTTTGGTATACGCGATGAGGTAGCGGCGTGAAGCCTCGAGCAGCTCCTTTTCGATCTGGTCGTTCAGCTGCTCGGCATGGCGTGTCGCGATCCCCTCCAGGATCTGTTTGGCTTTCTTCCAGTTACTGTCGGCCGTGATGGTGACGGGAATCTCACTCCAGATGTAACGGAACCCCTTGTCGTAGTTCGCGATGGGTTCCGATAATACTTTGCCGTTGGGGACGTTGATGATGCGGCCGGTGCTCTGGTCGGCGTCGACCCAGTTGCCGATTTCGTTGAGCGTGAACTGAAACAGATGCAGATCGATGACGTCGCCGGCGTGGGACCCCACCTGCACGCGATCGCCGACGTCGAAGGGACGGCTCCACACGATGAAGGCCCAGCCGGCGAGGTTCGCAATGATGTCCTTGAGCGCGATCGCAATCCCGGCCGTGAGCAAGCCGAGGAACGTCGCGAGGGCCTCGATGCGTTCTACCCAGATATGACCGATCGCCACCAGCCCGATCAGCAGCGCCAGGTAGGTGATCGTCTTGCGCCATTGGTAGCGGACGCGAGGGTCGCTGGCCCGGCGGTACAGCACGGCCAGCGCGACGCTCTGGAGCAGCCACAGCCCCGCCACGATGACGATGGTCGCGAGCAGGCGTTGCTGCATCACCGGGCCTAACCCGAGGTTGCGTTCCAGCCATGGCCCCATGGGGTAAGAAGTCTAATATTACGGGTTCTTCGGTGGGCCCTGAGCGTGGCATCTAATTCGTCGGTGTCCTGCAGTCGCTGCGGTGCGGCCATCCCGCCCGGCGCGCATTTCTGCGCCAGCTGCGGGCTGGACATCTCATCGCCTCAAGGCGGCGTCACCACGGTGAACGTGCCGGCCGCGCCGCAACGCGGCGACGCCCTGCGCGACGCGCTGCGCCAGGCCACCCTGGGCGATTACGAGATCATGGCCGAGCTGGGGCGCGGCGGCATGGCCACCGTGTTCCTGGCCCACGACATCGCGTTGGGCCGGAAGGTCGCCATCAAGGTCATGTCCCCCCAGCTCTTCTCCGGCGAGGGCATGGCCGAGCGCTTCAAGCGCGAGGCCCGCACCGCGGCGCAACTCTCGCACCCGCACATCATCCCGATCTACTCGGTGCAAGAAAGCGGCGACCTGCTGTTCTTCGTCATGAAGTTCATCGAAGGACGGCCGCTCGATTCGATCATTCGCGAAGTCGGACCGCTGCCGATTCCGATGGTCCGGACCATCCTCATGCAAGTCGGTGGCGCGCTCGGTTACGCGCACAAGCGCGGCGTCATTCACCGCGACATCAAGCCCGCCAACATCATGCTGGACGCCGACGGCTGGGCGATCGTCACCGACTTCGGCATCGCCAAGGTCTCGGAGACGCAAGGGCTGACCGTGACGGGGGCGACCGTCGGAACGCCGTCGTACATGAGCCCCGAGCAGTGCGCCGCCCAGGAGCTGACCGGCGCAACCGATCAGTACTCGCTCGGCGTCGTCGCCTACGAGATGTTGTCGGGCAAGCTGCCTTTCACCGCCGAGTCGGTGATGGCGGTGATGTACGCGCACTTCAATCAGCCGCCGCGCCCGGTGGTCCAGGTGCGCCCCGATGTTCCGATGGACCTCGCAGCGACAGTGATGCGGATGCTGGAGAAAGACCCGGCGCAGCGCTTCCCCACCATGGAAGCGGCGACCAGCGCGATGGGGTCGGTCTCGCTCTCGCCCGACGACCCGGTGCGCACCCAGATGATGACCCTGGCCGCCGCGGGCGAGAACCTGAAGCTGCTGGAGCGCTTCAGCACGCCGGTGAGCCAGCCGTCGATGCAGCGCTCGGCCGGTGGGACGCGGCGCTCGTCGATCGCCGTGCTCACGATTGCGCCGGCGCGTGTGGCCGTATCCGTCGGCGACGCGGTGCAGCTGCGGGCAACGCCCAAAACGCGTCAGGGCCAGACCCTTCCCGGCCGGCCGGTGAGCTGGGCCTCGACCAATCCGGACGTCGCACTCGTCTCAGAAACCGGACTGGTGACGGCGATGGCACCGGGGACGGTTACGATCACCGCGTCGAGCGCCGACACGAGCGCGACGGCGACGATCACGGTCGTGGCGGCGCGTGGCCGCGGCCGCATCATCGCCCTCATCGGCGGCGGCCTCGCCGTGGCGGCAGTGGCGGCCGGACTATACGTCTTCCAGCCGTGGCGCAGTACCGCGGCGCGCTCCGGTACGGACTCGACGGCGTCACCGCCGGCAGGCACGGTTGATTCGCCGGTCACACACCCGGCGGCTCCGCCACCGGCGCCGGTCGAAACTACGGCCGTGGTGACGCCGACGCGCCCGTCTGGCTCGAATGCCAGACGGACGCCCGCCGCCCGGGATAGCTCCGAGAGCGTGGTGGCAACGGAATTCCAAGCCACCCTTGCCGCCCGGGATCGCGCTTTGGCGGCAGGGGCCGTGAGCGCGGACCTGAGCTATGGGGACACACTGTACACCCAGGCGCAACAGTTGCGTCGTTCGGGAAACCGGACGGACGCGTTCGCCCGCGCCCAGCTCGCGCTGGGGGTCTTTAACGCCGCCGAAACCGCGGCGACGGCGGCCCGCCTCGCCTCCCGGCACGCGACAGGCCCCGTGGACACGCCCAAGGTCGCGCCGCCTTCTGCCCCACCGCCGGCACCCGAGAATCCGGAGCCGGCCATCCGCCAAGCGATCGGAGACTTCGCGCATGCCCTCGAGACACGGCGCCTCGACGACTTGCAGCGGGTGTTTCCGGACATTTCCCAGAGCCAGTCGGACAGTTATCGGCAGTTTTTTGCCGGCGCCGTAGAGATCCACGCCGACTGGAAGGCGACGCGTATCGATCCGACGGCGGATCAGGCGGTGGCCCACGTCTCTTTGACGCTGAGCTTCAAGCGCGCCGATTCCCACGCGCCGGACCGCACCGAGTCGGAGTTGACGATGCTGCTGGTACACCGCCGCGGCACCTGGGTCATCACTGCAATTCGGTGAGCGGCGACCGACTGGGCCGCCTACTCAGAAGTTGTATTCGAGACCACCCGTCCAAACCACGTTGGGCTGCAACCCGGCATCGCGCAGCGGAATCAGCGCGTTGGTGACGATCTGGATGCCCCGTTTGGTGCGGAATTTGAAACCGGTCGAGAGGTTCAGGAAATCATCCCGCTCAGCAGGGATGTTTGTGACCGGGAGGGTGTAGGCGAACGGTGCGGCATACTGCACTGGCGGCGGGACGTCGATCTTGGACGCTCCCGACTGCCATGATCCCAACACATCGAGCGCCAGTGTAGCCCAGGGCGCCACCAGCTGATCGAAGCCGAGATTGGCGTCGACCGAGTTCGTCTGCCGACCTCCGCGCCTCGTATATCCCAGATACCCGTGCGGGTTGAAGGTCCCGAGGCGTGCCGAAACGACGCCCACCCCGCGGGCGCTCGTTGACCCCGCGCCGAGCAGGCTTGCGTCGTCCCCGGTCGGCAACCGTATGCTCCCCAGCAGCGCGATGCCCATATGCTCACGCTGCGTCACGGCGATCTTCACGTGCCCTTCGATGTCGCCGAGACCGCTCGCCACTCCCGAAGCCGAGGATGACGCCGAGAGAATGGGGTTGGCCCCCGTCCCTCCAAAGCGATGCAGGGTGTCGCCACCGACAAGGAAAATCACGGCGCTCGAATGGCCCGACACCGAAGTGCGCACGAACGGGACCGTAACCCCCAGATCCACGCCGTCCATGATGCCGTACGTCGCCGAGAACCCTACGACCATGAGACTCACCCGCATGGCCAGGTTCATCTGAATGAAGTCGCGCTCCAAGGCCGGAACACCGACAGTATCGAGCGGCGGCCGATTCTCGTGCGCAAAATGGAAGACAATGTCGTCGAGCGACACCCCACGGAGGCGCTGATACTGAGCTTGCGTGAACCCCAGGCCTACGAACCAGCGCCCGCGGCCCACGGTCTGGGCGCGCTCACCGAAGATCGGCCCCGCCGATGTCGACGTCTTCACTGGGACGCCGCCCTCGAATCGAAACGTCGTACCGCCGGACGAAGAGCTGACGGGCGTGTTCGATACGCTGAGGCTGATGGCCGAAGTGAGAAATGAGATCACGGTGCCACCGGAGGTCGTGAGCGCCGGAATGAAGTGGTCACCGTGGGTCTGGTTGGTGATTGGATCCGTAGGGAGATCAAGACAAAGCGGCCTACCGCAGGTCCCGAACGTGAAGAGCTGATTGATCGCGCCCACAGGGGTCTGCGCGGTAAGCCTGGCGCCCGCGCTGACGAGCAGCGCGGTGACGAACGGGACGGAACGTCGGGACATGGTGGCTCCGGGCCCTAGAAGGTGTATTCCAGACCGACGGTCCACATCAGCTCGGGCTGCAGCCCCGCATCACGCAAGGGGAAGAGCGCATCGGTCACGATCTGGATGCCCTTCTTGGTTGCGAACTTGAACCCGATGGCCATGTTCAGCGCGTTATCACGGCCGCGGGGAATGTCCGTCACGACGAGCGAGCGCACGACCGGCGCCTGATAGTGAATGGGCAACGGTACCTGCACCTCCGGCGTGCCCACCTGCCAAGAGCTGAGCAGGTCGAACGCCATCGTGGCCCAGGGCGCGACCAGCTGATCGAAGCCGGCGTTGGCTTCGACCGAGTTGTTCTGGCCGAAGGCGTCGCGCACCGTGTAGCCGACGTTCAGGTGGGGATTGAACGCGCCGAAGCGGGCCGAGACGACCCCAAGGGCGCGGCCGCTGAAGCGACCCGAGCCGAGCAAGTTGCCGTCGTCCCCGGTGGGAAAACGGGCTGTGCCAAGGAATGCGACGCCAAAGCGGTCGGTTTGAGCGAGGTTGATCTTGAGCCGCCCCTCGACGTCGCCGATCCCGGTGGCGGAGCCGTTGACCGAAGCCGCGGACGTGAGCACCGGATTGGTCCCGGTACCCGCGAAGCGATGCAAGGTGTCCCCACCGGCAAGGATGATCTGGGCCGTGCTATGTCCCAACACCGAGGTATGCACGAACGGCACCGTGACGCCGATGTCGACGCCGTCGACCACGCCAACCGTCGCGGACAACGAGGCGACGATCAGGCTCACGTTCATATCGATGTTGACATCGATCAGGTCGTTCTCGAACGCCTGGTCTCCCAGGACATTCGGGGGCGTGCCGGGCAGCTGGACGTCTGTATGGGGCAGCGTCAGAGTGATGTGGTTGAGCGGCACACCCCGCAGGCGCGTGAAATCCATCGCCGTGAAGCCGACTCCGAGAAACCAGCGGCCCCGCCCCAATGTTTGTGCGCGTTCGGCGAAGATCGGCCCGCCGGACGTCGATGTCCGGACCGGCACCCCGCCCTGGAACTGGAACGTCGGTCCACTGGACGCCTAGCTGACGGGAGTGTTGGACACGCTGAGCACGATCGAGTTGGACAGGAACGAGATGATCGTCGACGTGATCGTGTCGCTGGCCGGAATGAAGTGCTCGCCGTGCCCGAACAACACCGTGGTGTCGAGACAGATCAGCTTCCCGCAGTTGCCGAACGTGAAGAGCTGGCGCACCTGGTCTCGCAGGTTCTGCGAGCGAACCGGTGCAGCGCAGACGACGAGGGACGCAGCCAATAGGGCGGCGCGGCGCAGCATGAAGACTCCGTGAGAACGAAGGCGGCTTATACTATCGCGCGGCACGCCCCAACGCCATCACCAGACGGTAGGTGAACTCTCCACCCGCGTAGTACTCGCTGACGCCGATGCGCTCGTCCTTCCCGTGCGCGCGAATATCGTCGGCATCGAGAAACACCCCCGAGACGCCATATACCGGCATTCCGGCGTTGCGCAGGAACAGCCCGTCCGTGGCCCCGGTCTCCATGTTGGGAATGACGGGGACTCCGGGCCAGAGTTGCGCGGTAATCCGCGTGATCGGGTCGAGCACCTCTGGAACGAGCGGAGACGGCGGTGACGGCCGGGCCGTGTCGAGCGGCGAGACGTGCACAGCGGAATCGGCCACGACGCGGCGCAGCGTGGCGAGCACCGAATCGGGGTCGTGTCCCGGGAGCATACGGCAATTCACGACGGCGCGCGCCGTCTGCGGCAGGGCGTTGTTGGCGTGGCCGCCCTCGAGCCGTGTCGCGACGCAGGTGGTGCGGAGCTGCGCGTTGAAGTACGGCGCGAGCGCCGAGAGGCGCGATTGTGCCGCGCTGTCGCCCCCGGCGGCGAGTCGCATGTCCCCGGCGGTTTCCGGCGGCATCGTCGCAGCGGCGCGGTCGAGATAGGCACGAGTGATGTCGTTGAGCGTGACCGGGAATGCGTAGTTCCCCAGCCGCTGCAGGGCCGCGGCGAGGCGATA
>DASTHG010000499.1:0-6698 GCA_035718325.1 Gemmatimonadales bacterium
CAGGCAGCGCCCCAATTGACTCGCTGCCCCGTCAACGCCTTCATCCGCGCTGAGTCGGCTGCGGGATGAAGAATCAGCTCCGACACCCCGGGCGGCAACGCATGGATCTGTTCTTCATAGTATGCCGCCCAGCCGGCGGGCGGTACGTCGGGGGCGATGGCGACGACCCGGGCGAGCACCAGGGGACCGCGCGGGAAGCGGCGGTCGACGCTGCGCCCGGCTACCCACTCCGCGGCGCTCAAGAACGGTAATCCTTCCGACTGCGCGACGCGCCGCAGGATCTCGAACAGCACCGGACCGCGCGAGAACAGGACGTATTCGTGCACGTCGAGATGGGTAGGGCGGATCCCCGCGGCGCGAGCGGCAGCGATTTGCGCGCGTAGCTCGCGCTCCACGTCTTGCCAGCGGATGGTCGTCGAGTCCTCCCAGCCGCGCCGCAACAGACCGTCGGCGTCGATCAGGGTCGGCACGCTCTCGGGCGGGGCGATCGGACCCCAGCGGGTGCCAGGCCACTCGCTGGTCAGCGCGAGATGAACGCCGAGATCGAACTCGGGATGGGCCCGGGCATACGCGGCGACTTCCTGGAGCTTCGGGCCGGGGACGATCACGCTGGCCGAGACGACAAGACCGGAGTCGCGGGCCGCCCACGCGCTCCGGTTTTCGGGACCGGCGATCCCGAGGTCGTCGAAGTGGAGAATGAGACAGCGGCTGCCGCGCGGATACCCGAGCCGTTCCTCGAGCGGCGCCTGCGCCGCGCCGGTGGCGACGGCACACGCGCTCAGCAGGGCAGCGAGGAGGAAGGGCTTGCTCAGTGCTCCGTCGGCGCTGGTTTCGGAGTGCGGTCGACGACCTTGGCCATCACCGGCGCGCCCGGGAAGAGCGACTCGAGACCCCCAACCACCACTTGCTCTCCTGCGTCGACGCCGCTCTTGATCTCCACGTATCCGGGAGTGCGCACGCCGATGCCCACCTGCCGCTGCGTCGCCTTCCCCTCCTGCACCACCCACACGAACGTGGCCCCTTGGACGGGGACCACCGCGTCTTCGGGGACGACCACTGCCTTCGGTCGCAGGGCGGTGACGAGGTGCGCCTCGATGAACATGCCGGGCTGCAGCAGCCGCTGCGTGTTGGGGACATGGGCCTTCACGAGAATCGTCCGACCCGGGAGGGACACGACCGGGTCGACGAAATCCACCTCACCGGCGAAGTCCCGATTGGGAATCGCCGCGACGGAGAAGGTGACTTCCTGCCCCCGCTTGAGCGACTGCGCGTACTTCTCCGGCACGTTGAATGTCGCCCGCATGGGATTGACCGTCTGCAAGGTGACGAGTTTCGTCGTGTTGTTGACGTAGTCGCCCTGGCTGACGAAGCGCTGGCCGACGATGCCGCTGAACGGCGCGCGCACCGTCGTACGCGCGAGTCGCGTATTCATGACCCGGTATTGCGCGTCCATACTGCGCGCGTTTGCTTCGGCGTGCTCCAAATCTTGCGTGGACGCGGCATTCTGGGTCATCAGATCCTTGGTGCGCGCCAGGTCCTGGTTGGCCAGGTCGCGCTGGGCGGCGAGCTGGGCCACCTGCGCGCCAAGCTCGGTCGAATCGATCTGAAACAGCGGCGTGCCGGCGGCGACTTCCTGACCCTCACGCACCAGGAAACCGACGATGCGGCCTTCTACCTCGGGGCGCAGCTCGATCGATTGCAGCGCCTCGATCTGGCCCGTCGCCGCGACCTCGTCGCGCACCGTGTCGGTGCGGGCGACCGCGACCTCCACCGGCATCCCGGGCGGCATCCCGCCGCCCCCGCCGCCCTGGGCGGCACGGCCTCCCCCGCTCTTCTTGCTGCAGCCGATCGCGGCGAGCATGCCCGCCGCGGCGATCACCCCGACCCGCACTGCGTTCCGATGGCTCACTGGGTTCCCTGTTCGAAATTGATCCGCTCGCCGAGTATCACCTCGAGACCCGCCCGCGCGAGCCGCGTATTGTACATCGCCTGGACGAGATCGGCCTCGGCCTGCACGAGGCGATTCTGGGCGTCGAGCAGATCGAGGATCGTCGTCGCTCCGGCGCGGTAGCGGGTCTCCTGCACCCGGTTGTTCTCGCGCGCCACCGCGACTGCATAGCGATCGAGGTCGATCGTCGCGCGATTGGTCTCATACGCGTCATAGGCGGCCGTGACGTCGTGCCAGGCCCCCCGCTCGAGATCGTCGCGGATCGCCTGCGCCACGTCATGGTTCGCGCGGGCCAGGGAGATCTGCGTCTCCCTCACACCGTTATCCCACAGCGGCAAGCTGACCGTCAGCGACAGCGTTGACAGATTCGACGCGTTGGGGAAGAACTTCGTGTCGTTGGCCGACTTGGTGTAGTCGAGGGACGCGCGCGGCAGATACTGTGCGCGGCGGGCCCAGAGCACCCCGCTGGTGAAACGCTCGTTGGCGCGCGCGATGCGCCATGCCGGCCCCTGCGCCAGCGCCTGCGCGACCGCGTCCTGCACGGGGAACGGCAGCGCCGGAGCGATGCTGTCCCCGGGGACCGGTGCGGCGTCGGCCCGGCCCTCGAGCCCGATGCGCCGACCCAGCTGGAGCTGCGCGGCGCGCAGCGCGGCCTGCTGTTGCAGCAGCACCACTCGAGCCTGCGTCAGCCCGAGCGCCAGCTGCAGTGAATCGGTTTGCACCGCGGCCCCGGAGGTGACGCGTGCTCGCGCCACGCTGAACTGCTGCTGGGCGCGCTGCGTCTGGTCTTGCGCGACTCGGAGCAGCGCCTGCTCCGTGAGGACAGCGTAATAGTCGGCTTCGGTGTTCATCGCGCTCGTGAGCCGCGCCTGCAACTCCCCTGCCCGGGCGCCCTCGAGCTGTCCGGCGGTGGCCCGTAGCCCGGCGAGCTTGGTGCCGCCCGTGAACAGGTCGATCCGAGCATCCATTTGGGCGGAAACGGAGTTCAGCCGCGGTACGAACGTTCCGAACGGCGTGAAGAACTTGCCCTCCGTACGCGTCGCCGTGGTGGAAAGCGTAACCGCCGGAACGATGAAGACCGTGAACGCGGCACGGCGAGACCACTCCGCGACGCCGACCTGTCCCGCCGCGGCGACGTAGTTGGGGTCGAGCCGTGCGGCGCGCTGCAGCGCATCCGCAAGCGTCACGACCGGCATCGTGTCCTGGACCGCCGGCGTCTGGGCAGACGCTGCCTGCAGCATCGCGAAAAGCGGAAGAATCACTTCGCCTCCAACGGCTCGAGCGCCTTCAGGTCCTGCGCTTCCCGCGCGCGCAACCGGTCGAGCAGCGTGTAGGCGACCGGCACCACGAACAGCGTGAGCGCGGTGGAGAAGAAGATGCCCCCCACGATCGCATACCCCAGCGGCTTTCGAGACTCGGAGCCTGCACCGAGTCCGAAGGCCACGGGCAGCGCACCCATGATCGTGGCGACCGAAGTCATGAGAATCGGGCGTAGGCGAATGCGTCCGGCCTCGATCACGGCGGACATCGTATCCATCCCCTTGGCCTTCAGCTGATTCGAATATTCCACCAACAGAATGGAATTCTTGGTCACGAGCCCGATGAGCAGGATCATCCCGATCTGGCTGTACAGGTTCATCGTGCCGCCGGACAGGTGGAGCAGCGCTCCCACCGGAGTCGCCGACAACAATGCCACAACCCAGAGCGTGGCCAGCGCTCCCGTGACGGCTAACGGCACTGCCAGGAGCACGGTGAAGGGATGGATCAGCGACTCGAACTGCGACGCCAGAACCATGATGACGACGAGCACCGCCACCCCGAAGGCGAAGAACAGTGCGCCGCCGCTTTCCTTGAACTCCCGGGAGTCACCGGTCAGAGCGGTCGTGCTCCCCTGCGGCAGGACCCGCTTGGCCAACCGATCGAGCGTATCGAGCGCGTCCTTCTGGGAAAATGGCGGAACCAGGGACGACGTCAGCGTGAACGAGGGGACTCGGTTGAAGTGGTTGATCTGGCGCGGGCCGACCCCCTCGTCGACCTTCGCCAACGCCGAGAGCTGGACGAGCTGACCGCCATTCCCACGCAGGTAAATCCCCGACATGTCGCTCGGCGTCGCCCGATGACTGGGGTCGAGCTGCACCATCACGTAGTACAGTTTGTCGTTGCGCGTGAAGGTGCTGACCCGACGGCCACCGAGGAACGTCTGCAGCGCGGCGGCCACGTCCCGGACCGGCACACCCAGATCCTCGGCGCGGTCGCGATCGAACGTGACTCGCAGCTCGGGCTTGTTGACGAACAGATTGGTGTTGATGCCCACCAGTCCCTTGACGGCGTTGGCATGGCTCACCATCGAGTCCATGCCCTGGGTGAGACGCGCAAAATCGGGATTCTGGACGACGTACTGAATCGGCTGGCTGAAGCCGAGGGCACTGGGAGGAAACGCGTACGCTCGGACACCCGGGATGCCGAAGAGCTGGGGAAACACCATCCCCACGAGCTGCTGCACGCTGTGCTTCCGGACGCTCCAGTCCTTGGTGATCACCCCCATGAAGGAGGCGTTGACACCACCGGAGAAACCGCCGATGATCGTGAAGTATCCCTCGACGTCCGGCGTCTTACTGATGATCTGCTCGATTTGCCGCACGTAGCCATCGGTGTACTCGAGCGACGCCCCTTCCGGCGCCTGCGCGCTAATGAGGAAGAATCCACGGTCGTCCTGCGGCAACAGCTCCTGTTTCAGGTTCTTATAGAGGACGTAGGCCAAGCCGATGGACGCCACCATCCCGACGACGACCACCGCTCGATGACGCAGCGCTAACCGGAGCAGCGACGCATAGCGCTCCGCGATCGCGTTGAAACCCCGCTCGAACGTCTGGAAAACGGCGCCATGCTGGTGCGACACGCGCAGGATCTTGGCGCACAGCATCGGCGTGAGGGTCAGCGCCACGAAGCCCGAGATGATCACGGCGCCCGCCATGGCGATGCCGAATTCGTTGAACAGCCGCCCTGTGGTGCCCTGGAGGAACGCCAGCGGCGTGAATACCGCGACGAGGGCGATCGTCGTCGCGATCACAGCAAAACCGATTTCGGCCGTGCCGTTGACCGCGGCTTTCTCGGGATCCTCGTGCAACTCCTCCTGGTGACGATAGGCGTTCTCGAGCACGATGATCGCGTCGTCCACCACGATGCCGATGGCGATCGTCAGCGCGAGCAGCGTGAAGTTGTTGATCGAGAAGCCGAGGAAGTAGAGGATCGCGAACACCGCGATGATCGACGTCGGGATCGCGAGCCCCGGGATGATCGTGGCGCGGAGGTTCCGCAAGAATACGAAAATGATCAGCACGACGAGAATCGCCGCGATGAGCAACGTGAAGCGCGCGTCGTTGATCGAGTGCGTGACGAATACCGAGCCGTCGAACGCGATCTGCAGCTTCACGCCCGGGGGCAGCGTCTGCTGAATGTCGGGGAGCGCGTCGCGGATGCGCTGGGCGACCTGGATGAGGTTCGCCTTGGACTGGCGGACCACGCCGATCGCCACCGACGGATTGCCGTTGTAGCGGAAAATCGAGCGGTCGTCCTCGGGTCCGAGCTCTACCCGCGCTACGTCCTTGAGCTTGATGAGCTGTCCGCCCTGGCTGGCGACCACCAGCTCGCCGAACTCCTGCGGGGTCTTCAGCTCGCCGAGCGAGCGGACCGAGAATTCGCGCCGCGTCGATTCGATCCGTCCCGCCGGAATCTCGACGTTGCGCGCGTTGATCGCCGCTTCCACGTCCTGAACCGTGAGATTCCGCGCCGACAGCTGCTCGGGCTGGACCCACACGCGCATGGCGTACCGGCGCTCGCCGTAGATCCCGGCGCTCCCGACGCCCGGCAGACTCTGCAGCCGCGCCTTCACCAGGCGGTCGGCGACGTCGGAGAGCTGCAGCAGGTCGGTGGTCGGGCTGCTCAAGGCGAGCCAGAAGAACGGCTGCGCGTCCGCTTCCTGCTTTGCGATCACCGGCTCGAGCACGTCCACCGGCAGCCGGCCGCGCACGCGCGACACCTTGTCGCGCACGTCCTGCGCGGCGACGTCCACCGGCCGGTCGAGCGTGAACTCGAGCGTGATGTTGCTGGTTTCCTCGGACGAAGTGCTCTGAAGGGTGCGGATCCCCTGGATGGTCGAAAGCTCTTCTTCCAGGACGTCCGTGACGGCAGTCTCCACCACCTGGGCGTTGGCCCCCGGAAGGACCGTCGACACCGAGATGATGGGAGGGTCGATATCGGGAAGCTCGCGCACGGAGAGGCGGGTGTACCCGATGACCCCGAACAACACCAGCGCAACCGACAACATGGCGGCGAGAACGGGGCGGCGAATGGCGGTATCGGAGAGTTTCATGAGCCCTCTGGCTGGACAGCCCTCAACGTAACGGCACGCATTGAGCCCTGGTTTCTATCTCTGTGCTACCAGAACGTCGAAATAGAGCCACCAAATTCGACAGCATCGGTCCCGTTTGTGTTCGAAATCGGACCCGAAGATATACCGAAAAAACGAACCCTCGCAAGGTCGGCGCGGACCTGCCTCCAGCACCGTACGAGGGAAACCTATCGGGATACCTGCGATGAAAAAAAGGGCCCCTCTCCAGAGTGAGAGGAGCCCTGAATCGGGTCCGTGGGGCAACGTTACCGGATCCCGATCGACACTCCGAAATGCACCACCGTCAGATTCGGCCGCGCCCGTGAAGTGAACACGACAATGTCCCCATTGGGCTGCGGC
>DASTHG010000500.1:0-21500 GCA_035718325.1 Gemmatimonadales bacterium
GTCCAATGTCTCGGCGTTCAAGGCGATCGGGACGCTGGAAGGGACGTTGCGTGGGTTGGCCGTCGCGGTTCGACTCGAGCGGGAGGGGGTCGACACCCGGATCGTCGCGCGCTCACAGATCGGCGTGAACCTCGCTACGAAGAAGATCGCAGGCGGCAAGACGACGACTGAGAGTGCGGCGCAATCGTTCTCCCTCGCCTACTTCATGGGAATCATCCTGTACATGTCGATCCTGCTCTACGGGATCAACGTGATGAGCTCGGTGCTGGAGGAGAAGACGACGCGGATCGTCGAGGTATTGTTGTCGTCCCTACGGCCGTTCCAGCTGCTGGCGGGAAAGGTTCTCGGCGCGGGGTCGGTGTCGATGTTCCAATTTCTGTTGTGGGGATTGTCCGCCCGCTTGCTGATCGCCCAGCGCAGCCACCTGCTCGGTAGCCGGGCGGCAGACGACTCGGGGCAGGTCTTCCAGGTTCCGCACGTGACCGCCGCCACGGCGATCGTGTTCGGGGCGTATTTCCTCGGCGGCTTCTTCCTGTACTCCGCGATGTTCGCGGCCGTCGGTGCCATGTCGTCCAACGAGCAGGAGGCCAGACAGGCGCAACAGCCGGTGACCATGCTCCTCGTGGCATCGTTCATCAGCATGTTCGCCATGCTGAACGATCCCGGGTCCACCCTGTCGGTGACGCTTTCCATGATCCCCTTCAGCTCTCCGATCGCGATGCCGGTGCGTTGGGCGGCGGGCAATTTGCCCGTGAGCGAGGTGGCGCTGTCGCTCGGGATTCTGTTTGTGTCGATCATCGGGGTGACGTGGGTTGCGTCGCGGATCTATCGAGTCGGGATCCTCATGACGGGGAAACGGCCGAGCATCAAGGAGCTGGTCAGGTGGGTCAGAACAGCTTAGGACGGGCGAGAGGCTAGACGTGTAGACGTGTGGCAGTTAATAGGTATGAGTGCATAGGCGGGGTACGGGCTGCGTAAAAGCGGTTACCGACCCCGCTTTTGTTTGTCCTAGTTTCCATCATGCCAAACCACCACACACTCAAGGCGTGGCAACACGCCCAACGACTAGCTGTTGATTGTGCCAAGAGCGCGCAGTCATTCCCGGACTATGAGCAACACAACCTAGCCGACCAGCTGCGTCGCGCGGCGTATAGCGTCCCGTTGAACATCGCCGAAGGCTGCTCGAGAAAGGGCTCTCGGGAGTATCGCAAGTTCCTGGACGTCGCGTGGGGTTCGCTCGCTGAGGTGGAAACGGCGTTGACCATGGCCCGCGACGTCGGGTACTTGGAGCCTGCCGAATTTGGCCGACTCGAAGCCCTCGCTACGGAAACGAGCAAGACATTGTTCGGGCTCCTGCGAAAGGTGACCCAGTCAGTCTCGAAACCCCCTCGCTCCGGTTGACTGTTGCCCGCTCTACGTCTGTACGACTAGCCGCTGCTTCGCCTATTATTCCCCGGTGACTCAAGACTATGATGTTCTCGTTGTTGGCGGCGGCCACGCCGGCACCGAGGCCGCTTGCGCCTCCGCCCGCCTCGGCGCGCGCACCTTGGTGCTCACCAGCAACCTCGACACCATCGGCCAGATGAGCTGCAATCCCGCTATCGGCGGGATCGCGAAAGGCACCGTCGTGCGTGAGGTGGACGCCCTCGGTGGCATCATGGGCCGCGCCGCCGACCGCGCGACGATCCAGTTCCGCATGCTGAACCGCTCCAAGGGTCCCGCCGTCTGGGCGCCGCGCGCCCAGGCCGACCGGACCTTGTACCGGCGCGCCGTCCGCGCGCTGCTCGAGCGTCTGCCATCGCTCGAGTTGACCCAGGGCATGGCCGCGCGACTCCTCGTCGATCACGCGCGGGTTCAGGGTATCGAAACGACCGACGGTCGTCGCTACCTCGCGAGCGCCGTGATTATCACCGCCGGCACGTTCCTTCGGGGCCGCATCCATCTCGGCACCGATACGCAGATCCCGGCCGGCCGCGCAGGTGATCAACCCTCAGTAGAAATGGCGCAAGCCATTGAGGATATTGGACTTACAGTATCGCGCTTCAAGACGGGGACGCCGCCTCGCGTGGATGGCCGCTCTGTCGATTGGAGCAAGGTCGAGCGGCAGGACGGAGAGAACAACGGTTACCGGTTCTCCTTTTACGAGCGGGGCGATCTGCCGCGGCAGGTGCCGTGCTGGATTACCTGGGCCGGCGAATCGGTCAAGGAGATCATCAAGGCCCACATCAAGGAGTCGGCGCTGTACGGCGGCGCCATCGCCGGGCGGGGTCCGCGCTACTGTCCTTCGGTCGAAGACAAGATCGTCAAGTTCCCCGATGCTGCCCGGCACCAGATCTTCCTCGAGCCCGAGGGGCTCGACACGCACGAGCTATACGTGAACGGGCTGTCGACGTCGCTCCCGGTGCACGTCCAGCTCGAATTCCTGCACGCCGTCCCCGGCCTCGAGCGTGCACTGATGACGCGCCCGGGGTACGCGATCGAATACGACTACTATCCCCCCGACCAGCTGACGCCCTGGCTCGAGACCAAGGCTGTGGAGCGACTGTTTTTCGCCGGCCAGATCAACGGGACCACGGGCTACGAAGAGGCGGCCGGTCAGGGCGTGGTCGCCGGGATCAATGCGGTGCGGCGGATGCGCGGGCAGGAACCCGTCGTGTTCGGTCGCGATGATGCCTACATCGGTGTCCTGGTGGACGATCTCGTGACGCGAGGCGTCGACGAGCCCTACAGGCTGTTCACCTCGCGAGCCGAATTCCGTTTGCTGCTGCGGCAGGACAATGCACTGCGGCGGCTGTTGCCACTCGCGGAGCGGCTGGGACTGCTGACGGACGACGAGCGACGCACGGCAGTGGCGCGGCTCACCAGAGAAGAAAGTATCCTCGCCCTCGCGGGCGAAACGTCGATCACACCGGACCAGGCCGCCCCGGCATTGGCGGAAAGTGGCGGCACCCTCACCGCGCCCGAGCGCATCGCCGCCGTCGCTCGACGTCCGCACGTGTCGCTGCAGGCGCTGTTCGAAGCGGCCGGCGTGCTGGACGGATCCGATGCCGAGGCGATTACGGCGGCGGAGATCGAGTTGAAGTACGACGGCTACCTGGCGCGCGAGCGCGATGCAGCCAGCCGGCTGGCCGAGCTCGCGTCATTCATGCTGCCGCTCGACCTCCCCTACCCGATGCTCGCGAGCCTCTCGACGGAGTCGCGCCAGAAGCTCGAGCGGATCCGCCCGACTTCGCTCGCGCAGGCGGCACGGGTGCCTGGCGTCTCGCCCAGCGATTTGCACAACCTCGTGATGGAGACGATTCGCTGGAGACGCCGCGTCGCATGACACGTTTCACGTGAAACTGTCTCGTGCCGGTCGGTTTCACGTGAAACCTCTCGTTGTGTTGCATGTTCGCCATTCTCCATTAGATTACCCGACAACACCTTACGCATTCCACAACATAAGTTATTGTAATTAAAGAGTTTATATGCCATCACGCATCATCGCAGTCGCAAATCAAAAGGGTGGGGTCGGCAAGACGACGACGGCGGTTAATCTCGCCTCCTCGCTCGCGACTGCCGAGCGCAAAACGCTGCTCATCGATGCCGATCCACAGGGCAATGCGACGAGCGGTGTGGGCATCGATCGCGGCGCGCTGGAGCGCTCGCTCTACGACGCGCTGCTCGACGGTCAGCCGCTCTCGAGTACGCGGATCAACGCCGTGCACTTTCCCTATCTCGATGTCGTTCCCGCGACGCAAGACCTGGTCGGTGCTGAGCTGGAGTTGGTCAATCGCTCGGGACGCGAAACGGTGCTGCGCCGTGCCCTCGCCGACCTCAGGAACGACTACCAGTACATCGTCATCGATTGCCCCCCGTCGCTCGGCCTGCTCACCCTCAACGTCCTCACCGCCGCCGACGGCGTGCTCATTCCGATCCAGTGCGAGTACTACGCGCTGGAAGGACTGTCGCAGCTCCTGAACACGATCAAGCTGGTGCAGCGCAATTTCAATCCGTCGCTCGCCATCGACGGCGTGCTGCTGACGATGTACGACGCCCGCCTCAACCTCTCCCGTCAGGTCGCCGAGGAAGCGAAGGAGTATTTCGGCGCGGGGATGTTCGCCGTCACGATCCCGCGCAACGTGCGCCTGGCGGAAGCGCCGAGCTTCGGAAAGCCGATACTCCTCTATGACGTGCAATCGGTCGGAGCCAAGAGCTACCTCGCCATCGCCCAGGAGCTGATCCGCCGCGTCGAGCGCGGCGCGCCCGGCGTGACGCGGGAGCCGACCGTACAACCGGAGGTCGCATGACGGAGATCGCCGCTGGTCGCCGCCGTCTCGGTCGCGGGCTCGAAGCCCTGCTGGGACCCACGCGGGAGGAAGCCGAACGCGAGGGGAGTCTCGTAGAGCTGCCGGTCAAGGACATTCGCCCGAACCCGCTGCAGCCGCGCCGCAAGGTCGATCCCACCGCGCTCGAAGAGCTGAAGTCGTCGATCCAGCAGGCGGGGCTGCTCCAGCCGGTGGTGGTTCGTCCCGCGCCCGGCGGCTCAGGATTCGAGCTGATCGCCGGCGAGCGCCGGCTGCGGGCCTGCCAGGCGCTCGGCTGGGAGAAGATCCCCGCGGTCCGGCGGGACGTCGACGACCGCACCGTGCTGACGCTCGCGCTGATCGAGAACCTGCAGCGCGACGATCTTTCTCCCGTTGACGAGGCGCGCGGCTACGAGCGGCTCATCGCCGAGTTCGAGCTGACCCAGCAGGACGTCGCCATCGCGGTCGGTCGCGACCGCTCGACGGTGGCCAACGCCCTCCGTCTCCTCAAACTCCCCGACGCGGTATTGCAGATGCTGCACGACGGTCAGTTGAGCGTCGGGCACGCACGCGCGCTGCTCGCGCTCGACGACCCGCGCACCGTCACCGCGCTGGCTCGCGAAGCGACGGCGCAGGGACTGTCGGTGCGTGACGTCGAAGATCGCGTGCGCGGGGGTCGCGCACCGGAGCGCCGGCCGCGACTGAAGCGCGGCCTCGCCCCGGCGCCGGAAGTGCGCCGCGTTGAGGACGCGCTGCGCCGCCGCCTCGGCACCGACGTGCGCGTCACGCTGCGAGCGAAAGGCAAAGGCCAATTGCACGTTGCGTTCTATTCGAACGACGACCTGGCGCGCATCCTCGAGCTGATCCTGGGCACGCCGTTCGACGGATGAACGCCAAGCCGCGCGGCGTCACGATCGTCGTCCACAAGGACGGCGACCTCGCGTCGAAACAGTACCGGCTGCCGATGTGGGCTTTTGCAGCGGCGAAGTGGGGCGCGCTCGCGATCAGCCTGATGGTCGTCCTGTTCTTCGCATTTGCCGGTCCGATCTTCCGCGCCGCGGCACGCGCCCAGCGGCTCGACCGCGAGGTCGCCCGGCTGCAGGAAGAGAACGGACGCGTGCAGCAGCTCGCCGCCGCGCTCAACCGCGCCGAGGCCAACTATCAGTCGCTGCGCCAGCTGCTCGGTGGCAGGGCGCCGCGCGACACCGGCACTGGGGTTGTGGCGGTGGTGCTGATGCACGCGGTCCCGGTGCGAGCCGCCCCGTCCGGCGCCCAGCGCTATGAGCTCGGCCCTTCCCTGCCGACGCATTGGCCCCTAGGCGATCTCGAAGGCTTCGTGACCCGCGGCAGAGTAGGGGAGGGGGACGCCCAGGGTGAGACCCACCCCGGGATCGATATCGCCGCCCCAATCGGGACGCCGATCCGCGCCTCCGGTGGCGGCACGGTAGCGGCTACCGGGGCGGACGGCGACTACGGGATGTTCGTCCTCTTGCGCCATCCCGACGGATATGAAACCATGTACGGGCATGCTTCGCGCGTGCTGGTACATGAGAATGACACCGTCAGCGCGGGTGTCGTAATCGCCCTGACCGGAAACTCGGGACGCTCCACCGCGCCGCATTTGCATTTCGAAGTGCGGCGCCAGGGCCAGTCGCTCGACCCGCTCACGCTCGTCAAACAGGGGAACTGAAGATGGCGATGTTCACTGAGAAATCAGGACTGTCCGCCGCCGAGGCGGGGTTGTCGATCATCGGGTCGGGGATGCGGGTGGTCGGGGATATCTCCGCCGAAGGCGTCGTGAAGATCGAAGGCACGGTGGTCGGGACCGTTCAAGCGGGGCGGCAGGTGCTGGTGGCGAAGGGCGGGCTCGTCGAAGGCGACGTGGTGACCCGCGAAGCGATCATCGGCGGTGAAGTGCGGGGCAGCATCCAGGCCTCGGAGCGGGTCGAGCTGCAAACGACCAGCCTCGTCCACGGCGACATCGCCACTCGCCGGCTGCTCGTGCAGGAGGGCGGCGAGATCAACGGCGTGCTGCGGATGAGCGAAGGCGCCGGGGAAGCAGCCGCCGCAGGCATGGCCACAGGCGCTGAGCGCTGAAACTGAGAAGTTTGTCCACAGCTTGTCTACGTGCAATGTGGATTCGCTAACCGCATGTGGAGACGATAGATGGGGCAACCATCGTCGGCATATCTGCACTCATGATGTCTCTATGATGTCATGATATTGTTATAATACTGTCTAACACCCACGCACCACTCCGCCACCTAACCTCATGCTGCTCGGCGACATCGTCCGCTACAGCGACGACCTTCTCAATGTGCGGGCGATTCAGGACTACCCTGAGGCTCAGAACGGACTCCAAGTCGCGAACGCCGGGGCGGTCTCCCGCATCGCGGCTGCCGTCGATCTCACCGCCGCGACGGTCAAACACGCCATCACCGAGTCTGCTGACTTGCTGATCGTTCACCACGGGCTCTCCTGGAGCCGGAAAGGGTCGGGCGACTCGTACCTCGAGCGGTTCTCCGAGCTGGTGCGGCACGGCATCGCACTGTACAGCGTGCACTTGCCTCTCGATTGTCATCCAACGCTCGGGAATGCGGCGGTCCTGGCCCGGCGGCTGGGGATAGCCGACAATGAACCGTTCGGGATCTGGCACGGGCAACCGATCGGAGTGCGAGGCGAGCTCGACATCGCGCGCGATGCTCTGGGAGATCGGCTCGCGGAAGTGCTCGGCGACCAGCCGAAACGAATGCTGTTCGGGCCGAAAAAAGCGAAGCGGATTGGTATCGTAACCGGGGCCGCCGCATCCCTGATGGCCGAGGCCAGGGAGGCAGGCCTCGATACCTACATCACCGGGGAAGGCAATCACCACACCTATTTCGACGCCGAAGAGCTGCACCTCAACGTGTTCTACGGCGGTCACTATGCGACCGAAACGTTCGGGGTGCGTGCCCTGGCCGAGCATCTGAGCGCGACATTCGCGATCCCCTGGGTTTTTCTCGACCATCCTACCGGACTCTGACCGCCCGCGACGTGCTCGCGGTGCTGGCGCTGGCGGAGCTGCTCGCGATGGCGCCCTGGTTCAGCGCCTCGGCCGTCGCGCCAGCGCTCGCAGCCCAGTGGCAGCTCGGCGCCGCCGGCACGGCCGGACTCACCGTCTCGGTGCAGCTGGGGTTCGTCGCTGGCGCGCTGGTGTCGGCGATCCTGACGCTGTCGGATATGTGGTCGGCGCGGCGGCTCGTGTCGGCGTCGGCCGTGGTGGCCGCCCTCGCGACCCTGGGAGTCGCGCTCTCACCCAGCGCGGCGGTCGGCATCACGTTCCGCTTCATCACCGGCGCGGCACTGGCGTGCGTCTATCCGCCCGGGATGAAAATCGCCGCGGGCTGGTTCCGGGATGCGCGTGGCTGGGCGATCGGGGTGCTGGTCGGCGCGCTGACCCTGGGCTCGGCCGCGCCCCACCTCGTGCGCTGGCTCGTGCCCCCGGGCCACTGGCGCGCCGTGCTCCTCGTGGCCGCGGCCTCGGCGCTCCTTGGCGCGATGCTCGTGCGTCTCGTCCCCAACGACGGACCGTACGCCGCGCCGTCGCCGCCGTTCTCCTGGTCGGCGACGCCGCGCATCCTGCGCGACCGCGCCGTGTTGTTCGCGAACCTCGGCTACCTCGGTCACATGTGGGAGTTGTACGCGATGTGGACGTGGATGGCGGCGTTCGTGACGGCGAGCGAGACGGCGCGGTTCGCCGGCATGCAGAGCGGCGCCGACGTCCGCACGCGCGCCGCGCTCATCACGTTCAGTGTCGTCGGCAGCGGAGCGGTAGGCTGCTGGCTCGGCGGGAAGTATGCCGATCGCTTCGGGCGCACGACGATCACCAGCCTCGCCATGATGGTGTCGGCGTCGTGTTGTCTCGTCGCGGGGTGGTTCTTCGGCCGGCCGCTCACCGCGCTCGTTCCCCTGCTGATCGTGTGGGGGGTCTCGGTCGTCGCGGACTCGGCCCAGTTCTCGACCGCTGTCAGCGAGCTGGCGCCGCGGGAGTACGTCGGAACGGCACTGACCCTGCAGACGAGTTTCGGATTCCTCCTGACGGCCGTGACGATTGGGCTGTTGCCCCTTCTGGCCGGCAGAGTGGGCTGGCGCTGGAGCATGGCGGCTCTCGCTCCGGGACCGCTGCTCGGCGTCGTGGCGATGCAGGCGTTACGGCGGCGACCTGAGGCGACGCGATTGGCGAATGGGAGACGCTAAGGCACCGTCAGGATCCCCACCGTGCCGGGTCCGAACTCGTCCGGCACCGTGGTGACACCGGCCGGGACGAACCACTCACCGCCGTCGATGCGGATACTGAAGCGATAGGTCCCGGCTGCCAGTGGCAGCGGCAGCACCCACCCCGACGGATCACGCTCGGTCAACGGCAACGGCTGCCAATCGGTGAAGTCCCCTTCGATCTCGACCGTACGCGCCGCGGCATGAATCACGAATGTGCCGTCGTCCTGCAGCTCCGCGCTCACCGCGGGCGGATCGTCGAAGCTCGGCGACGAGTGATGGATCGCCGGGCGCGGCATCATAAGTGGTGGGGAGGGGGAGCGGCCGGGCAAAGCGGTGAGACGCAGGGACACCGTGAGATACCGTCCCGCGACGCTGCCGCGTGTGGGATCGGTGGGATAGCGTCCACCGGCCAGAACCAGGGCGATCCACGGACCTACGGCGTAGCTCCCGCTCGCTTCTCCATAGACGCCGTGTCCGCCGCCCCGGCTCCACACCCGCGCGCCGAGCGAGCCATCGAAAGCGAAGCGACCGCGCACGGCGTGCGTGGCGCCCTCGACGTCGGTGTAAGCGCTGTCTCCCACCTTCGTGTAGCTCGCGTTGGCCAACCAGGTCGCGGTGAATTGTCTCCTCCACACTCCGGCGAGTAGAGCGGCGACGGGACGCTGCGCGTTGATGAATGACGTGGTTCCGCTGGTGCCGCCGATCCAAACGCCGCTGCGCGAACCGTCCAGATGAACGCGGCCGGTGAGCAGCGCGTGGGAGAAGCCGGTGAAGTCGCGGTACTGGCTCGCGCCGGCAAGTGCGGAGAGCTCTCCCGTCCAGTGGCCCAGCGGGGCGCTGAAGAACGACCCGGACATGTTGGCCTGGAGGCTGCGATTGCCGCTGGCGAACCGGAGGTACGATCCATTGGCCACGACCAGCGTGCGCGGGCCGATCCAGCGGAACGACGGCGAGACCGCGGCGGCAGTACTGGGGAGAAAGCCGTCGTAATGGACGTTCGAAACGCCGAGATCGACAGCCGCTTTGACTTGGGCGACGAGCGTCGGCGTGGCGGCAGATGAGCAGGCCACGACGGCCGTGACCGCCCACGCGGAGCGCCCGGGGTTCACGGGCGGATCGTCACACGATCACGGTTTGCGTGGAGTATTCGGGTTCGCAGCCGCACTGGTGGCTTCGTGCAGCGTAGCGTCGACCCGGACGGCAGCAGCCGCTGCCGGCGTCGCGCCCAGCGCGATGTCGCGCTCCACGGCACGGCGGAAGTCCGCGATTTGATCGTCGCGGGCACGAGCCGCCAGCGCCAACACGGCCGAGGCGGCGGAGTCGGGAGGCACCCCGCCGACGACGAGGTCGGTCAGCGCGGCGAGCGCCACCGTGAGCGACTGCGTGCGTCGCTGCCGCAACAGCGTCAGGTCCCCCGGCCGAACGCCGGCGCGCAATGCACTGGCGCCGGCATCGAGCTCCGCGGGAGAAGACTCGTGACCCAACGCGGCGCGGGCGACGCCGAGCTCTCCGGCCAGGCGCCGAACCGCTGCCACGATCCGGTCGGGCTCGGCGTGTTTCGCCGCCCCTTCGAGCGCTCGCTGCACCAGCGGTTCGACCGGGAGCCCCGTGGCGCGCGCCGAGTCCATCAGCGCGCCGACGGCGGCGAGCGTGGTACTGTCGAGATGGTGCACGAGCCGCGGATCCTGAGCGCGGGCGACACCTGTCGAGAGCAGCGCCGCGGCGAGCGCGAGTGTCGCTATACGGTACGGAGTCGTCATGTGTCAGCCTCCCACGGTGACGACGGAGCTCGGCGTCCCGAAATCGTCCGGTGCCCGCGGCGCCGACGGATCGGCCAGCCAGCGCGCCCCGTTGACGAGAAACGCGTAGCGGTGCCGGCCCGGCGGCAGCGGAATGGTGACCGTCCAGAGCCGGCCGTCGCGGCCTGCGCGCATCGGCGTCAACCGGGCATCCCAATCGTTGAAGTCGCCGACGAGGGACACCGACTCGGCGCCGGGCGAGACGACGACGAATTGCACCGGCGTAACGTCCGCTGCCGGCGGCGCCACCGACTGCGGCGAACGCGCGGGCAGCGCCCAGACCAGCAGGGCGACGGCCGCCGCGAGCCCCAGGCCGGCGAGGGGCGAGATGGCGATGGCGCGCGGGCGCCGCAACCAATCCCATACGCGCTCGGCGCGGCCCCCGTATGCGACACGCGCCATTACGCGAGTGTCGATCCGCGGGTCCATCTCGACCGGCATGCGCAGCCGGTCGATCATGCGATTCAGGGCGTCGTCGTCATGCTCAAACACGTTCGACCTCACTCAGCAGGGCGCGCAGCTGCTCGCGGGCGCGCAACACCCGCATCTTCAGGGCCGAGACCTTGGCTCCGGTGAGCTGCGCCATCTCCTCGTACTCCAGCTCCTCGACGTACTTCAAGAGGAACGCTTCCCGCAGCGCCGGCGCCAACCGATCGAGCGCGCGCCGCACGGTGACATCCCAGTCCGGCGCCTCGGGCGGCTCCGCGGCTGTCGCGCGCGCCAGTGACGCGTCGTCCCGGACGAACATCCGCTGGCGGCGTGCCGCGCGGCGTCCCGCCGTGCGGCAGCGGTTGACCAGGATGCCGAACAGCCAGGCGCCGAATCGCGCATCGTCGTGACAGCGGGAGATCGAGCGATAGGCGCGCACGAACGCATCCTGCAAGGCCTCCTCGGCGTCATCGCGGTCGCCGAGCATGTGCACGGCATAGCGGCCGAGGCGCGCGCGATAGCGCGCCACCAGCACCGCGTACGCGGCCTGGTCGCCGGCGCGCACTCGTCGCACGAACTCGGCGTCACCACTCACCGCTGGATATACCCGAGCGTCGTCCGCCGGAGTCACATTGGAGCCGGATGTGACTCGTGGGGCGGGAATCGAGGTATCGGGCTCTGGACCCCGTGACCACCTGGAGCCTTTCATGAAGCGCCTGCTCGCCTCTCTACTCGTTTTGGCCGGAACTGCCGGTGTCGCCTGCTACCAGGACGATGCCGTACATCCGGCGGCGATCTCCCCGACCAAGGTGTTCATCACCGACGGCCCCTTCCCTTTTGATACTGTAGGCAGTGTCAATATCTACGTGAGTAAGATCGAGGCGTGCACCTGCTTCGATACGACGAACCAGACCGGAAGCTGGGTCACTATCGCGACCCCTAATAAGACGTTCGACCTCCTCACCTTGCAGCAGGGTGCGACGGCGTTCGTAGGTCAGGGCGCCATCAACGCGGGCCAATACTCCGCCATTCGCATGACGATCAATGTCGACCAGTCGTCGATCAAGTACGTCGGAGGATCGAACGCTACCGTCCTCTGGCCCTATCCCCAGTCGGGTGAAGTGGCGCTCTACGCCCTCGTCGAGCGTCCCCTGGCGGTCGCGGCAACGGGAGGCGACATCGTCATTGACTTCGACGTGGGCCGCAGCTTTCTCTACCACTTCACCAACAGCTACGACTTTGTCATGTTGCCGACGCTGCGGGCCGTCATCGGGGCGGCGACGGGATCGATCGCCGGGACGGTGACCGGCCCGGACATCGAAGGGAATCCTACTCCGATCAAGAACGCCGACATTACCGTGTTCGGTGGCGATCCGAACCGTTTCTCAGGTACGTGGTACGTCGTGGCGACCGGCCGGACCGATGCCCAGGGCCATTATCAGATAAGCTTCATCGATGCGGGGAGCTGGATCGTGCAGGCGGAGCAGCCTGATCTCCCAGGGCTCGCCGCGGCGGTAACGCCCAATGTGGCGGTTTCCGCCGGCCACACCACACAAGTCAACCTGGCGCTCCAGCGGCAGGCCCAGGGCTCGTTCATTCACATTTCTGGACCCTCCTCCGTGGGGTTCGGGGGTACCACCGAGCTGATCGCGGCCGTCGGAGACTCGAATGGTATTCCCGAAGCTCGCCCGCAGGTCACCTGGACGAGCCGCAATCCCGCGGTCGCCTCGGTGCTGTTGGACTCGAGCTCGGTCGGCGACTCGGCCTCCATAGTTCTGGTACTGGGGAGCGGAGTGGGTAACACGTGGATCGTCGCTTCGAGCGGCACCCTCAAGGACTCGGTGCCGATGCAGGTGATCAACACACCGCCCTCCAATCCCGTCGCGAGCATCGCGCTCGTGCCGGCGAGCATGACGCTCGCCAAGGGCGACAGTAACTATTTCGCCGCGACGCTCCGCGACTCGGCCGGCAATGTGCTGACGACTTCCCAGGTCTCCTGGTTCCTCACCGACTCGACCGGCGCTGCGCGCATCATCTGGGCCTCGGGGGACACGGCATGGGTCGCCGGGTCCATTTCGGGAACGAGTCATATTCGGGTGGCGAGTCAGAGCAAGTTCAAAGACGCGACGATCACCGTTCCGTAACCGCCTGAGCCACGCCCTCCGAGGTAGCTTTCCCGCCTCGGAGGGCGTTTCGCGTGCGGTATTCCAATCCGTGGCCGGGCGGCGCACTCAACGTGCGCTTCAGAGACTTCCTGCGCTGGCGCCTCGATCGCTGGCGCCAGCCGCGCGCCCCTGACGTCGATCCTCGGACGCTGCCGCGCGTCGCGCCGCAGTTCGCGGTTCCGCGCGCCCCCGCCGATCGCGTCACGATCACCTGGGTCGGCCACGCGACGTTCTTGATTCAGATCGGTGGGATAAACATCCTCACCGATCCGATGTGGAGCCGGCACCCGTCACCTGTTCCCGGGATCGGTCCCCGGCGTTTCGTCGAGCCGGCGGTCCCGTTCGCGGCACTCCCGCCGATCGACGTCGTGCTACAGTCGCACGACCACTACGACCACCTCGACGACCGCACCGTGTGCCGCATCGAGGCGACCAACCCCGGCGCGCGCTGGATCGTGCCGCGTGGACTCAAGCCCTTCCTCAAGCATCGCGGCGTCCTCGAGGTCGCCGAGTTCGAGTGGTGGCAGGAGACGTCGCTCGACGCGCTGACGTTCGGCTGCACGCCCGCGCAACACTTCAGCGGCCGCACGCCGTGGGGCCGCAACGGCACGTTGTGGTGCGGGTGGACCGTCGCCGCATCGGGACGGCGTCTCTTCTTCGCCGGCGACACCGGCTACCACCCGGAGTTCGCGAAGATCGCCGAGCGGTTCGGACCGTTCGACGTCGCGCTGATCCCCATCGGCGCCTACGACCCCCGCTGGTTCATGCGCCCGGTGCACATGGATCCCGAGGAGGCGGTGCAGGCGGCGCGCGATCTGGGCGTGCCGCGCTTCATCCCGATGCACTGGGGGACGTTCTTGCTCACCGACGAGCCGCTCGACGAGCCGCCTCAGCGCGCGCGGGCGGCGTGGGGTGCGGCAGGGCTCCCCGACGAACGCTATTGGCAGTTGGCGTTCGGCGAGACGCGCGCCCTCGAGAACGGCGCGGCACCGTGATCGGCCCCCTCTTTCATCCGCGCCGGCGACCCCCGAGTGCAGTCGCTCGGCCGCCACGCTTCGAGCTGGCGACCAAAGTCCCCATCGGCTGGGTGCTCGAGCGGCTGGCCGCCTGGCTGGCGCACTGGGAGCGCGCCACACTCGTTACACCGGAAATCGACATCGCGATTCACGGGCTGCCGCCGGCGTTCGCGGGCTACCGCATCGCGCTCGTCACCGATCTGCATCGCGGTCCCGTCGTTCCCGCGTGGTGGCTCGAGCGCGTCGCCGATCGCGTCGCGGAGCTAAAACCCGATCTCGTGGTCCTGGGCGGGGACTTCGTGAGCCACGCGAAGAGCGATCTGCACGATCTGCAGCGCGTCTTAGCACGTTACACCGCCACCGACGGCACCATGGCGGTACTCGGCAACCACGACCACTGGGTCGGGGCCGATGCCGTGGCCGCGGTGCTGCGTGGCGCCGGGTCCGAGATCATGCACAACCGCCATCGATTGATCCGTCGCGGCGCGGCCACGCTCGCGGTAGGCGGCGTGGACGACTTTACCCATGGCGCCGTGCGGCCGCGCGACGCGTTGCGCGACGTGCCGCCGGACATCCCGCGCGTGCTCATCTCCCACAACCCGGATCTCATCGAGTACCTGCCGGCGGACCTGCGTGTCGATCTCATGCTCTCGGGCCACACGCACAACGGCCAGGTGCATTGGCCGATCATCGGGCCATTGACGGTGCCGTCGCAGTTCGGCAGGCGCTACATGCACGGCCTGCACCGCGTCGGGGAGCGCTGGATCTACGTGTCGGCAGGAGTAGGATCGTCTGCGATGCCGTTGCGGTTGGGGAATCCCCCTGAGCTTCCGGTGATACGGCTGGTAGGGGACGGCAGGGGACGGTAGGGGGTTGTGCAGTTCACCCCTACCGTCTCCTGCCGTCTCCTACCGTCCCCTACCGTCCCCTACAACGGCACCACAAACCTCACCGTCACCTGCTCCGCCGTCTGCGGCGACACGCTGTAGGTGCTGTCAGCTCCCAGCACGCGCTTCACCCCCTGCGCTTCCGCCTCTGCGATCCCGGCCACATCACGAAACGTGATCTCGAGTGCGCGGCCGTCGATCACGCGAAAGCTCGTCGGACGTCCCAGTAGCCGGTGGTGCGGGTCGATGCGGGCGAGGCCCTGCGCCAGCTGCCGCTGGATATCGTCGATGCGGCTCGCCGTCACGATCGCGCGGCCGTGTTATCCAACACTGCGCGCGCGTTGCGCCGCATCCCTTCCACACCGGGCCGCTCGAAGGCGGTGTCGCCGTAGCGCGATTCGAAGCGGGCGCTCTCGATGCGCACCAGCTCGGTGAGGTCGGGGTGAGCGGTTTCCGGGCGTGGCACGAGTGCGGGATCGGACGTTTCGCGCGCGAAGCGTACGTTCCACGGGCACACGTCCTGACAGATATCGCAGCCGAACAGCCACTCGCCTACCAGCTCGCACTCGGTCTGGGTGAAGTCGCCGCGGTGCTCGATCGTGAGGTAGGAAATGCAGCGCCGCGCGTCGAGCGTATGCGGCTTGGGGAACGCGGCGGTGGGGCAGGCGTCCAAGCAGGCACGGCAGGTCCCACAGCGGTCCGCCTCGAACGGCGAGTCAGGCTCGAGGGCGGCGTCGGTCAGCACGGTCCCGATGAACGTGAACGAGCCGATCGCCGGATCGATCAACATCGTGTTCTTCCCGATCCAGCCCAGCCCTGCGCGTTGCGCCAGGTCGCGTTCGGGTACCGGTCCCGCGTCGACGAAGGTGCGGCTTCGCGACCCCGGCGCCAATTCGACAATCGCCGCCGCCAGCTGCTCGAGCCGCGGGCCGATGATGCGGTGATAATCGGTCGACCAGGCGTACTGCGCGACGCGTCCCAACCCGGTTTCCGCTGGGGCGTGCCGGTAATTCGTGAGCGTGACGACGGCGACGCGGGCTTCCGGCATGATCGTTCGTGGGTCTTTGCGCTTCGTGGCCTGCCGGTGGAGATAGGTCATCGTGCCGGCGTACCCGGCCTCGAGCCAGCGGTCGAGCGTGGCCGCGTGCGGATTCGCCTCGAGCGGCGCGATCCCTACCGCATCGAATCCCAATTCGAGCGCTCTCCGTTTTAGCTCGACGCTCAGGCTGTGCATACGTCTTCTCTCGACGTCCGGTCTCGACGCCTTCGTTCTTACAGCCGCATGGTTTCGCGGCGCCATCTCGCAAATCTGACGACGTCCTCGATCGGCGGGACGGCGTCCTCGTCGCCGTACGCGGTGAACATGCGCCACCGCACGTACTCGCGCGGCGGCAGGGGCAGGAAGGGCGCGTGACGGTACCAGTCCCGCGCGCGAAAACTCCACGTGAGGCGCAGCAGGTCCACGGCCAGACGCGGCCGCACCGCTGCGCGCAGCGCCAGTCGGGCGACTAGCGAGGTCCAACTCGCCGGAGTCTGCATGGCTTCTGTATATTCAGCGCCTATGACGCTTGCAAGCGGCGTCGCGGCCGGCTCGATCGCGCACCCTCTGGCCGGCTACCGGAGTGAGTTTCCCATTTTCCGGGACCGGATCTACCTCAACACCTGCTCGCTCGGGCCCCTCGGGGACCGGGCCCGGCGCAAGGTAGCCGGCTTTCTCGACGTGTGGCAGGCACGCGGCGCCGCGGCCTGGTACGACGTGTGGTGGGAGGCTCTCGCCGAGCTGCGCCGACGCTACGGCGCCGTGATCGGTGCGCCGGCGGACACCATCGCCCTTGCCCCGAGCGTCTCCGTCGCGGTCGCGGCCGTCGCGAGCGCGCTCGACTACACCCGCCGTCCGCGCGTCGTCGTCACGTCGCTCGATTTCCCCACCATCGTGTATCAGTGGCTCGCCAAGCGCCCCCAGGGCGTCGAGCTGGTGGTCGTCGAGAGTCCCGACCAGGTGACCGTGCCCGTCGAGGCAATCGCGCGCGCGGTGGACGACCGCACCGCACTGGTCGCGACCTCCCACGTGTATTTCACGAGCGGCGCGATCCAGGACATCGCCGCCGTGGCGGACATCGCGCATCGCAAGGGCGCGCTCTCCCTCATCGACGCCTATCAGTCGGTGGGCCAGGTGCCGGTCGACGCGCCATCCACCGGCGTGGATTTCCTCATCGCCGGCGGGCTGAAGTGGCTGCTCGGCGGCACGGGGATCGTGTTCTGCTACGTGCGCGATCATCCCGAGCACCGCATCGTCCCGACCGTCGCGGGGTGGTTCGGCCACAAGGACCAGTTCGCCTTCGAGCCGCGCGCGCTCGAGTTTCACGACGACGCGCGCCGCTTCGAGCTCGGGACTCCCGCTCTTGCCGCGATCTACACGCAGCTCGGCGGCCTCGAGTACATCGAAGAGATCGGCGTGCCGACGATCCGGCGCGTCACCGGCGGGCTCGTCGAAGACCTCGTCGCGCGTGCCACCCACCAGGGGTTCCGTCCCAAAGTCGCCGCCACCCCGGAGCAGCGCTCGGCGATCGTGATGCTGCCGGCCGCGGACCCGCACGCTGCAGTGCGCCATCTCGCCGCCGGTGACATCGTGGCGGACGCCCGCCCCGGACACGTCCGCCTTTCTCCATTCTTTTACAACGTCCAGGATGACCATGTCGCAGCACTCGCCCGACTCGCCACGCACCGCCCTCACTGAAGACGAACGCCTGCTCTCGACGGCCCCGCCGTCGGAGCGGCGCGCCTTCGTCCACACCGATCCGTGGCGCGTGCTGCGGATCATGGGCGAGTTCGTGGAGGGGTTCGATACCCTCTCGGACGTGCGCTATGCGGTCACGGTGTTCGGATCGGCCCGCACCCGGCCGGACGATCCGTATTACGAGAAGGCGGTGCAAACGACGCGGCTGCTCGCGCGGCACGGCTTTCCCATCATTACCGGGGGCGGCCCGGGCATCATGGAGGCGGCGAACCGCGGCGCCCAGGAGGGCAGCGGCCTCTCGATCGGGTGCAACATCGAGCTGCCGTTCGAGCAGGGGACGAATCCCTACGTCGAGCGCTCCATCAATTTCCGCTACTTCTTCGTGCGCAAGACGATGTTCGTGAAGTACTCCACGGCGTTCATCGTCTTCCCCGGCGGCTTCGGAACGATGGACGAGCTGTTCGAGGCATTGACCCTGATTCAGACCGGCAAGGTCAAACACTTCCCCGTAGTGCTGTTCGGGCGGGAATACTGGAAGGGCCTGCGGGACTGGTTGGCCGAACGGGTCGCCGGCGAGGGAAAGATCGACACCAAGGATCTCGATCTCTTCCACATGACCGACGAGCCCGAGGAAGCGGTCAAGCTGGTCGTCCAGGCCCGCGAGCGCAGGACCTCCCACACCAGCCGTCCCGAGGTGAAGCGGTGAGTACATCCGGCTTTCTCCGCGGTCCGCGGATCGATCCCCAGGGCGTGTCGGGGAAGGAGACGGTCGCCGAGCTGGTCGACAACGCCTTTCTCGCCTACAACGCCGGGAGGCTGCGCGAGGCGTGCCGTCTCTACGCCGACCGCATGCTGGCCGAAACCGCCACCGTCGGGATGAGCCTCACCGGCGCCATGACGCCGGCGGGGCTCGGCATGAGCACGATCATCCCGCTCATGGAGGCGGGGTTCATCGACTGGATCGTCTCCACCGGCGCGAATCTCTATCACGACGCCCACTTCGGGCTCGGGCTCGCGATGCATCGCGGTACGCCGTTCGCCGACGACGTGGAGCTGCGCGAGGAAGGCGTCGTGCGCATCTACGACATCTTCTTCCATTACGATGTGTTGCTCTCGACCGACGCATACATCCGCGAAGTGTCGGCACGCCCAGAGTTCCAGCGCTCCATGAGTACTGCCGAATACCACTACTTGCTGGGCGGGTTCGTCCGCGAGCGCGAGAAGGCACTCGGGCTGTCGCGGCGCTCGGTGCTGGCGGTGGCGCACGAGTGCGCGGTGCCGATCTACACCTCTTCACCGGGCGATTCGTCCATCGGAATGAACGTCGCCGAACAGGCGCTCGGCGGATCACAGCTGCGCTTCGACGTCTCGGCCGATGTGAACGAGACAGCGGCGATCGTGTTCGACGCCAAGAGGCACGACGGCAAGAGCGGGGTCCTCCTGATCGGCGGGGGCAGCCCCAAGAACTTCGTGTTGCAGACGGAGCCGCAGATCCAGGAGGTACTGGGGATCAGCGAGAAGGGCCACGACTACTACCTGCAGATGACCGATGCGCGCCCCGACACCGGCGGCCTTTCGGGGGCGACGCCGGCCGAAGCCGTGAGCTGGGGGAAGGTCGATCCCGATCAGCTCCCGGGGACGGTCGTGTGCTATCTCGACAACACGGTGGCGTTTCCGATTCTCGCCGCCTACGCTCTCGCGCGTCGCACGCCACGTCCCTTGAAGCGGCTCTACGACCGGCGCGGGGCGATGATGGATCAGCTGCGCAAGGCGTACCAGGCATCCAAGGCGGAGCGCGACGCGCGCGCCGCCCGCGCGACCGGCGCTCGCGAGCGCTGAGTGGCGCGCCCCGTCGGCGGATCCCGGGCGTACGCGGCCTACGCCCTCTTTCTGCTGACGCTGATCAACTTCTTCAACTACGCCGACCGCAACGTCGTGTTCGCGGTCTTCGAATCGATCAAGCACGATCTCGATCTCACCGATCAGCAGCTGGGCTGGATCGGCTCCGCCTACATCATCGTTCTTTCCCTGGCCGCCCTCCCGCTCGGCGTCCTCGGGGACCTGCGCACGCGGCGTGGCGTCATCGCCTGGGGCGTCGGCATCTGGAGCCTGTTCACGTCCCTCGGCGGGGCGGTGCGAGGGTTCTGGCAGCTGTTCTTCTGCCGGGCAATGGTGGGTGTCGGTGAAGCCGGCTACGGCTCCGCCTCACAGGCGTTGATCGCCGAGTACTACAAGGAACGCCGGCGCGCCTGGGCGCTCGGCATCTACTCGGTCGGCACCGCGCTGGGCGGTGTGGCGGGGGTGTGGCTGGGCGGAGTCCTGGCCGAAGCCTATGGGTGGCGACTCGCATTCTTGTGGCTCGGAATTCCTGGTTTCGGGCTCGCCCTCCTCGCCTCGCGGCTGCGCGAGCCGGAGCGGCGCCCGCCGACTCCCCTCGCGACCACGCTGCGCCGCTTCACCACCACGGGCTTGAAGCGAGCGCTGCGCTATGCCACCCCGCTCATCTGGCTCACCGCGTTCGGGACGGTCGTCAGCGGAGTGCTGGCGTTGATCCGCGCCGTTCCCAACGAAATGACCGTGGCGGTGTTCGGCATGTTCGTCGGTGTCGGGGTCGCCTGGACGGTGGCGCGGCTCGTCCCGCTGGCGCTCGAGCAGGGCAGTCAGGCCACCGAGGTCGCCGCCTCCGCCTTCGAGGAGTTTCTCAGAGCCTCGGCAGTAGTGCTGCGCGTGCCGACGCTCATCTGGGTGTTCGTGGGCGGTGCGCTGGTGACGTTCGCGGTGAACGGGCTGATCGCCTGGGCCGCGAGCTTCATGCAGCGCGTGCACGGGTTCTCGGTGAGCGACATCGGACGGGAATTCGGTATCTATGGGCTCGCGGGTGGGATGGCGGGAGCCCTGATTGGTGGTCGCCTGGCCGACTGGTTGGCAACGAAATGGAAGGGCGCGCGCGTCGCGGTCGCTGGAGCGGGGTTCATCATCGGCGCCCCGATCGTGGTTGTCCTGATCATGTCGCCTGGTCTGAAATTGTTCATCCCCTGCGTGTTCGGCACATACTTCTTCTATACGTGGTACAATGGGCCGCTCTCGGCGGTGATCTTCGACGTGGTCCCCGCGGCGGTACGGTCGTCGGTGATGGGAGCGTTCCTGCTGTTCTCGCACCTCGCCGGGGACGCCGTAGCGCCGCCGCTGATCGGGTACCTCTCCGATCGGCTGCAGACGACCTGGCACCTTGCCGCGGACGATGCCCTGCGGCGCGCGATGCTGATGTTGCCGGCCGTAGGGCTCCTCGGAGGGGTCGTGATCCTGTTTGCGCTGCGCACGGTGGGGCGGGACATGGCTCAGGTAAAGCGGAGCGCCGCGTGAAGATCGCCGTGGTGTTCGACACGCCGCACCCCGACTGGGGCGACGAGGACTACCGCCGCGAGATGTCGGAGGGGAAGGTCGAAGAGGCAGAGTACGACGTCGCGCGCGCGCTGATCCAGAACGACCACGAAGTGCGTTTCGTCGGCATCGTCGACGATGTGCGGCCGCTGATCAATCAGCTGACGGAATTCGGTCCGTCCCTGGTCTTCAATTGCTGCGAGGGATTCCGGGGCAGCTCGCAGTATGAGTACGCCGTGGCTGCGGTGCTCGAAATGCACGGATGGCGGCATACCGGCTGTACGCCGACGGGACTGCTCGTCGCTCGCAACAAGTCGATGAGCAAGAAGATCCTGAAGCATCACGGCATCCGGGTCCCGGATTTCGCCACGTTTCATCCCGGGGATCCGTTTCTGCGGCCGTCGACGCTCCGATTTCCGCTGATCGTGAAGCCGCTGCTGGAGGATGCGTCGGTGGGGATCGCGCAGTCGTCGGTGGTGAGCGAGGATGAGAGTCTCGCGGAGCGGGTCGCCTTCATCCACGAGAAGTACCAGCAGGCGGCGA
>DASTHG010000501.1:0-5227 GCA_035718325.1 Gemmatimonadales bacterium
GGCTGCACGGCCTGGACATCATCTCGCCAGGCCGACAATACATCCGACAGGTTGGTCCGGGTCGAGCGCCCCCGCGTCCAACGCGTCCGGCGTCCCCACCCACGGCGCCGCGGCATAACGCCGAGATTCGTCAACTCGATCGGGCCCTGATGTAGAGGCGATACAGCGGCGGTGCCGCCCGTGTAGCGAGCACCTTGAGCCGCCGGCGCCACAGGGCACTCGTCCAGCCCTTGAACCGCACCAAGGCGGCGACGCGCGCCGGCGACGTCGTGATCTTCACGCTGTAGCGACCCAGGATCCAGCAGTCCCCCACCCGACGTGGCACCAGCCAGGGCTCCGAGGTGAAGAGATAGCGGAGTCCGGCGCCGCTCGCCGATTCCAGCACCTCCTCCGAGATATCGCCGCCGGGTACCGCCGCGGAGACGCACGGCTCTCCGAGGATCTGTCCCAGGATATCGCAGCTGGTGCGCCACTCCTCGGCCATCTTGGCCGGCGCCTGTGAGCGAAAGATCATCGGATGGGTGTGCGAGTGGCTGCCGACGATGTGCCCGCCACTGCGCAGGGCCCGCACCCCTTCCGCATCGAGAAAGGTGCGGCTGCCGATGAGGCTCGTGACGATGAAGAAGTGGCCCGCCCAGCCGTGCTTGGCGAGCAGCTCCGCCGCGAACAGGGCGCTCTTCCCGCCGTCGTCGAACGTCAGCAGCACGTGCCGCGCCGGCTGGGTGAAGTCGATGTCCACGACGCGTCCTGGGCGGACGGTGGCAGCGGCGTCGATGCGGCGCAGATGCTCCGTGAATGCTGCGGTCGAATGTTTGTAGGCGAGCGCCCCGGGACGCTGGAAACCCGTCGATTGCGCGTCGTCGGTGACCTCGTGGTACATCAGGCTGGCGATCTCGGGCCGGGACGCCATGGGCACCATGCTCAGCGCGACAGTGGCAGCTCGGCGGCCGGCTCGGAGCTCCGCGTGCGCGCCGGGAGCAGCAGCTCGATGACGCGACGCCAGAATCCAATGCCGTAGCTGACGTGAATCACAGGCAGGACAGTGACGAACGCCAGCCCCGTCGCCGGACCTTCTTTCAGTGCCGTCTGCACAGCGGAACCGAGGACGACGGCCGTATAGCTGCCGGCGACGAGCCCAAAGAGGTACACCGCCGGCGACCAGAGCAGGGCGGCGATCCCCGTCGCGATCAGTCCCAGGACGAAGCCCGGTGGGATGAGCTGCCGCATCGTCATGAAGCGGCCCAGCTTTTTCGCTACGAGTGGCTTGAAATACCCATACTGGTAGAACATCCGGCCGACCTGGTGCAGTGTCGAACGGGCGTAGTAATACGACACCACGTCGGGGATCAGGAGGATGCGCCCGCCCGCCTTGATGAGCCGGGCGTTGAATTCACCGTCCTGATGGCGAATCAGCTCTTCGTCGAACAACCCGACCCGGTCGAAGGTGCTCTTCTTGATGCAGAAGAAAGCGATCGTGTCGACCCAGCGCGGCTCCGCCGTGCCGATCCGAAAATACGATGTGCCCACCCCGAAGGGGTGCGACATACCGATCGCGATGGCGCGTCCCATCGGCGTCTGGTTCGCGGGCAAGGTGCGCAGCACCGCTCCGGCGTTGTCGGCGCCGAACTCGTCCAGCGCGGCCACGAGGCGGGAGACGTAGTTGGTCGGGTAGACGACGTGGGCGTCCATGCGGACGATGACGTCTCCGCGGGCCGCCCGGATCGCGACGTTCAACGCAACGGGAGTGATGCGGCGCGGATTGTCGAGGATGCGGACCTCCGGGTGCCGCGTCGCATACTCGGTCAGGATCGCGCGCGTGCCGTCGTCGCTCATTCCGTCGACGACGAGGACCTCGAGGCGGTCGTGGGGATAGTCGCAGGCGAGGATCGAGTCGAGGCACTCGACGATGTAGCGCTCCTCGTTGCGACAGGGAACGATGATGCTGACCGACGGTTGCGTAGGCATGGTCCGCTAGTGCTCCGGGGTGCCGGCGGGCGCCATCGCCCCCTCGCCGGGGGAGGGCGCCGGTCGCCCGGCGAAGCGCGCGATTGCGCCGCGATACACGTCGATGAGCCGTGTGGTGATCGCTTCTTCGGCGAGGTGCGCTACGGCAACCCGTCCCGCCACGCGACCGCCGCGCCGCAGCACGCGCTCGAGCGCGACAGCGAGCGCCTCGGGGCGCTCGTCCGTCACCAACTCGCAGCCGTCGATGCCGCGCAGCCGCTCAGTCGTATCGCCGATCGGGACCGAGACGACGGGGAGATCGCAGGCGAGGGCCTCCTTCACCACGTTCGGGGACCCCTCCTGCATCGACGTGAAGATGAACGCATCACAGGCGTTCATGTACAGCGGGATCTCGCTATGTCGCACGCCCCAGGCCACGACCAGCTCGGCAGGCAGCGTGCGGTTCAGTACGTCTATCGCGGCGCGGGCCAGTGAATAACGCTTGCGGGGCAAGTCCGGATTTCCGGCGAACAACACCAGTCGCTTGTCCAGGGGCCACCCCAGGCGCGCGCGTGCCTCATCCCGGGGTATGGTGCGAAACAAGTCAAAGTCCAGGCCGGAGGGAAGGACGGTGACGGGTGCGGTGGTGCGGAAATAATCCTTCATGTGCTCGGAGACCACGACGACCGCATCGGCATGGCGGACCACGAAGCGCGCGACGGCCGTGGAGACCCGGCCCGTCAGCGTATAGCGCCCCCCGGTTCCGATGATGCCGAGAATGTCGCTGCCACGAAGCGTGACAACGAGCGGCAGACGCCTGGGGAGCGCCAACACCCCGCTCTGGCCGAACTGCGCATGCACCAGATCCACCCGCGCCGGATCGATGCGTGGTCGGACAGCGCGCCACGCCCGAGCATAGTTCCAGGGGTTCCTGGCTCCGCGGAACTGGAACACGTCGACCTGCACGCCGGACCGCTGCAGGAACTCGGCCTGGCGCTTGACGAAATGTGTCGTCTGTGGCTGGCCGGGTTGCGGCCAGCCTGACGTGATCATGAGGACGCGGATTGGGGTCTCCATGGCTAGGATTTCGTCGCCGCGGGCTCGGTGACGGGAGCGGTCGTGCTGCGGGCCGTCCCGGAGCGCGGCGCCTTTCGCCGCCCGGCGACCAGCTCGGCGATGCCCTGGACCCACTCTCCCAACGCGGGCCACCGGTCATCCGGTTGCCAGGTTTCCGATCGGGTCCCGGGTGGTTGGCGACCGAACAACTCGCGCAGGCCCTGAGCGATCGATGGGTAACGGCCCGGGTACCCGGGCGGGGCACCGGCCAGAATGTAAAGAAAGCGTTTGACGTCGCCCCACACCCAGCGCACGGTCAGGCCGGTGGCGTAGCCGGCGCGGCGATCGACCGTGCGGCCGCGCAGGATGGCGACCCACCACTGCGGGAAATCCGCTCCCGCCGAAACGGTGAGCTGCAGCGACCCCCAGAAGCGGCCGTTCACCTCCATGAGGACGGGATCATGGACCCCATCGTCCCGGAACTCCACCATCGCCGGGCCGTGCCAGGTCATCGCCGAGAGCAGCCGTTCGGCGGGGCCGAGCAGGCGGGAGTCGAGCGGGGCGGAGCGTCGCAGGCTGCTCCCTGAGCCCGAGGGCCGTACATCGCGCAACCGTTCGTGCGCGAACCACGCCACGGCGCGGCCGCCGTCGAACAGCGCGAACACGCCCTTGCCCTGTCCGGGGACGAAGCCCTGGATCAGCGGCCAATGATCGCCCTGGCGGTGCTGCTGGATCGCGGCGTCGAGCTCCGCACTCTCCCGTACGTAGGTCGTGCCGGGATCCGGAAGAAAGCGTGTGCCGTCCCACGCGTTCGAGTAACGGGACTTGACGACACAGGGGAACCCGATTTCGCGCGCGGCGGCGTGGGCCTCGACGAGCGAACCGGGGGCGCGCGTCGGTGGGACCGCCACCCCGCATCCGCGGGCGATCTCGACCGTCTTTGCCTTGTCGAAGGCGAGGCGCAACAGCTCGTCGGGGGCGCTCCCCACCGTAATCCCGGCGGCTTCCCACAGCTCTCGCTCGAGATTGCAGAGGATGCACGCGCGCTCGGTCAGAGGGAGCACGACGTTGACCCCGCGGTCCCGGGCCCAGCCACGCAGCTCGGCGAAAGCCGCCACGGTCTCCGCCTGCAGGCGAAAACGGTCGCGGGAGAATCGCGACCAGGCGGCGAGCGGACGTCGGCGCGTGGCAGCGACCACGACGTCGTAGCCGGCGCGCCCCAGGGAACGCACGCAGGCAAGGGCCTGATTGGTCTGGCCGTCGAGCACCAAAATGCGCTCGCGGCCGTTCATGCGGTGCCGCTCCGTGCGTGCAGCACATCGAGCAGCGCGGCCTTGGTGCGTTCCAGGTCGGTGTTGGCGATCCGGACGGCACCGGGGACGCGCGCGAAGACGGTGTGATACACGTCGGCGCGGTGCCGCAGATAGTCGATCGAGAACTCGCGCTTGCGCCGGAACGATTCCTCGGGGGTGATGTCGAGGAAGACGGGGACCGTCGGCTCGGGGGTGAGGCGTTCCAGCAGGCGCGTCCAGAGGCGTGGCCGGCCGTTGGTGACATCGACGAGCGTATCGTAGAAGTAGCGGTCCATGATGACGACGCGGCCGCGGACCGTCTCCAGCCACAGGCGATAGCACTGAAAAATCGCCAGGTCGACGAGGTACAGCAGCCGGCGCACCGGCTTATTCCAGATGAGCCGGGTGCGCCAGCGGCTCGCCACGCCGCGCCATCCGGTGGGAGCCGGGCGCTGCAGCTTCTGCGAACGGGGATCCGGGGTCCCGGGCGCGAGCTCGACGGGACGGCGGCCACGGATGCGATCGCGCCAGCCCCGCACGAGCGCGTAAATCCCGACATCGTCGTTCAGGTGCAACACGCGCACCGTGCGGCGCTCTCCTGCGAGCGTCGCCCGAACGAACTCGATCAGCGTGGACTTGCCCGCGCCGTCCAGCCCCGAAAACGTGATGAGCACCGAGGCTATCCCATGCGGGCGCGACGCATGGCGCCCGGTGACAGCGGAGCAGCTGGCGGTTTGGGCGTGAGCCAGAACCAGCTCGCCATGGCGTAGGCGCAGAGCACCCATTGCAGCTTCAGCACGATGTAGTTGCCGGTCAGGTTGCCGACCATGGTCGACATCATCTGCGCGGCGGGGAGAATGCCCTCGATGCCACGCCGGGCTTTCCATGCCGACCAGCAACACACCCACAGCGCCCAGACGAAGGGGACGGTTCCC
>DASTHG010000502.1:0-9351 GCA_035718325.1 Gemmatimonadales bacterium
TGATCGACCTCAGCCGGTACCCCGATGCGATCTCCGTCCTGGAACGCGCCGTCGACAGCGACCCCAACCTCGGCCTCGTCTGGCACGAGCTGGGACTCGCCGCCTACCGCCTGGGGGACGGCAACCGCGCGCTCCTCGCCCTCGATCGGGCGTTCGCGCTCGAGCCGCACACCGAAACCCTGAAGCTGCGGGGCCGGGTGCTGCGCGATGCAGGACGGTTTGCCGCCGCCGAAGTGGCGTTCGAGGGTGCGGCGCAGGCCGCCGAGCACGATGCGCAGCGCGCGCTCGCGGAGCGCGAGATCCATGCCACGCGCCGCTTCGCGTCGTATGCGCCGCGCCGCCCCGACGAGCTGGAACCGGCCGAGCGGTGGTTCGCCGAGACGGGAGCCGCGGTGCTCGCGCCGCTCCCAGGGCCGGTGCCGCCCAGCGACGAAGCGCTGGTGCGCGCGTTCGGTGAGCTGGCGGGCGACGCGGGATGGCGCTTCGGTCAGGTGGTAGCGGTCGGGCCGACGCTGCCGATCTGGAACACCCTCGCCGAGCTGGTGCGGGCGCCGCTCGTCGGCCGGGGAGACGCCAACCCCTCGCGCATTCCCCTGGTGGCGGCGCTGCGGCCGCTGGCGCCGGACACGGGGTGGGACGAGCTGGTGCGCGGCGTTGCCGGGGAGCAGGCCGGACTCGTCCTCACACTCGAACACCCCGACGAGACCGACGCCACCCTCGTCGCCGCCGACGTCGTCGGCGTGCTGACACACGCCGGGGCCCGGGCCAACGCGATTCCCGTCGCGGGACGGACCCTCGCCGACGTCGAGCACCCTGCCTCGCGCCTCGCGGGGCGGCAGCTCGTCAGTTAGGCGGCTCGTCAGCTACGACTCGTCAGCTACGACTCGTCAGTTAATGGAATCCCGCGCGCGGTGATCCGCGACTAAAGTCGCGGCTCGGCGCTTCGCGACGCGCCATGAATGGCGCAGGGACGATGTGTCTTTCAAGACACGTCGCCGCAGGCGCCGAGCGGCGGCTTCAGCCGCCGTATCTGCAGTCGAGCCTCAGACCTGTCTCGCTTGACTCAGTCCGGCCCCATCCCGGCGCGCGAATACAGCGCCTGGTAGGGATCCCCGTTGGACTGCGTGAAGACCCGCAGCTGAATCGCCCGCACCGTCTCGGCCACGCTTGCGCCGTTGGCCGCGTAGATCTCGTCGAACAGATTCAGGTTCTGCCGGTAGATGCGCTGCGCCATGACGACGGCATTGTTGAGCGGAGCGTTGGCGAACCAGCGCCAGTCGTAGGTATCGAGGTTCTGACCGACCGGACCGGTCAGCTGCGCGCGCGCCCAGGCGAACAGCGAGACCCGAGCCGCCTGCACCGCCTGGGGCGTGGACGCGCCGGCATACGCCGAGTCCAGCCGCCGGCCCAGCTCGGCCCAGAAGACGTCGAGCGAACGCTCATCACCCCAGCGGGACGCCGCGCGCCGCGCGTCCGCCGTGTCGCCGCGCGAGCGGAAGAACGCCTGCGCCCCGCGATAGCCCACGAAGCTCGCAAAGCTTTCGTTGAACTGGGTATGGCTCTTCACATAAAGCGTGTTGTGGGCCAGCTCGTGAATCACCGTCGCCACGAGCTCCATCGTGTCGCGTTCCACCGCCGTCGAATACAGGGGATCGGAGAAATAGCCGAGCGTTGAGAACGCGCCGGCCGGCCGCAGGTACACGTCGTACCCCTGCTGCTCGAGCTCGGCGGCCGCGGCGCGAGCCGCGGAGGCGCTGAAGAACCCCTTGTACGGCACCACGCCGACGATCGGATACGTCCAGGTGTAGGGCCGCAGCCGGTCGCGCCAGGCCGCCGACAACACCAGCAGCAGCGTGTCACGCCCGACATCCACGTAGGTCGTGTACGTCTCCGCCACGACGAGGTGCAGCGAGTCTGCGGCGAAGGCTCGGGCAGCGAGCACGAGGCGCAAGCGCTGGCGCAGCTCGGCCGGCGTGGTCGAGTCTGCGACCAGCGTCGCGATGGAGCGCCGCTTGAGCAGGATGCGGGCCTCTTCGAGCCCTGCCCGCGCCAGATAGCGCACGTCGGCGGAGACGATGAGTCCGACGACCAGCGCCGCGGGAACGCCGACGGCGATCCAGGTCAAAAGCCGCAGCACGAGACGTCCCCAGCGGGGACGGCGGCGCTCGATCAGGGCGCCCATCGCACCCCCAGGCGGTGCGTGCCCCCGCCCAGCAGGGCGAGATTCTGATAGGCGTAGTCGACGTGCAGGTGGCGCAACTCGATGCCGCCACCCACCGACCAGCGCGACGCGGCACTCGTCGGCGACCGCGTTACGTACCCGAGCCGTCCCACGAGACCGACGCCACCGGTGACGACGCCGGTCTCGATGCCGCTCGCCAACTGGGCTGGACCGTCCGCCGGCCACTGCCCCTCGATGGTCGTGAGCAGCCGGTAGGTGCCCTGTGGATCGACGTAATTCATGGTGAACCCCGCGCGCGTGCGCCGTGGCAACCGGGCGCCGTTCGCGGTCGGCCCGAAGTCGCCGCCGAGGTTCTGCACGCTGACCCCGAGCGCGAAGATGTCGAATACGGCGAGCGCCACGCCCACGTCCCCGCCCCAGGTGTCGGCGGACCACCCGGCGATCTGCTCGCGCGCGTACTTCACCGCTACGCCCGCCGCGAGGAGTCCACGCCGGTACACCACCCCGGACGTCGCGAGGACATCGCTCGCAGTGAACGTCGCTCCGGTGGCGGTGCCGCGCCGGCCGCCGCTCGATGAGTCGGGCACGATCACCGGCTCCGAGCCGTAATCGAGCACCTGAGCGCCGAACCCCCAGGCGAGCCGGCCGGCCCGCAGCGCCACGGCGCCGGAGCTGTAGGTCGTGCCGGCGACGTACGGCTCGAACGATCCTTCGAGAGCGAGATGACGAATCGCGGCGATCGCCGCCGGATTGTCGAACAGGGCGGCCGCGTCGCCGATCAGTGCCACGCCGGCGCCGCCCAGGCCCGCCGAGCGCGTGGACCCCGGCAGCGTGGCGAGGACGCTCTGGGAGACCAACGACGTCGAGAGAAAGACGTCGAGGAGAATCGTCAAGAGAAACCGTCGAGTGAACCCGTCACGCCCTCGCTTGACGTCTCTCTTCGACCTCTCTCCTGGACGCCTCACAACCGTGTCACTCCTCGAGGTTTCACGGTCCTATCGGATCCGCACGACGTTCAGCCGCGGATTCAGCACGGACGGCAGCGCCGCCCCTCCCGGCCCCGAGAACAACAGCGCGAACCCGGGAGATGAGGGCGGCTGCGCACCGACTGCGTACGTTCCCGAGCCGGCGTGCAGCGTCCCGCTGGCGCTGATGGATCTCCCCGCAAAGAGCAGCGGCGTCAGCGGGAACGGTTTGGGAAACGGGCAGGGGGGCGTGAAACTCGGGCACTGCGCGTTCAGACTTGCGTACGTCGTCCGGAAGCTCCAGGAGCGGTAGCGGAGCTCGGGGGGGGCGGTGAACCCAGGCAGGTCGGAGACATAGTTCGCCAGTATCCATCGCTCGGCGATCGTGGTAAACGGAGTCCCCGATACGGTTGCCAGGGCCGCTCCGCCCTGCTGGGTCGACTGCTCGAGCGAACGCGTGACCGCGGCAACGGAGGTGAACGACGTGTCGGCCGCGAATTGGTCGGCGAAGTAGCGCACCATCAACCAGGCCGCCCCCCGCTCCGCCAGCGAACCGATGCCGCTCGAGAACGCCATGAAGTGGAACTCGCTGGAATCCAGGAACTGATACGCGTTGCGAATGTCCCCAATAGCGAAATTGGAAAACATCGAGTCGTTGCCCGGCAGAAAGCTGCGGCCACCCAGCTCCTCGGCGAAATGCGACATCCCTTCGTCCAGCCACGTTACCTGAGCGGCAGCGCTCCGCACCAGCACGTGCTGGTTGTAGCTGATCATGTGCTGAAACTCGTGGATAAACGTCACCGGCACGAGCTGGCGCAGCCCATTCACCGAGTGTCGACATGAGAGCGTGCTGTCGGGGTCGGCGACGATCGAGTAGAAGACCTCCCCATGATTGACGCGCGGGTCGTTCTTGAACAGCGGATCGATGTCGGCACCGAAGAAGAAGCCGGCGACGAACCCCCCCTGGTGGCACTGCTGTCGCGTCACGAGCTGGTTGACGACATTCGACATCAGCACGATGACCACACCATTATTGTCGATGTCCGATTCGCGCCCAAACGCCGTCGTGTCGATCGCGTAGAGCCGGGCGTTGAACAGGGATGCCAGCGAATCGAGATCGGTCTGCGTCAGGCCCCCGGCCGGCGCTGCATTATCGACATAGATCGCCACGTGGCCACTCACCGACTTCGCCGTGGCCGTCACCGTCGGGAACGTCGTGCAGTTGAGATCGCCGCAGAGGCGAAAATTGCGCACGTTGCCAAGCGTATCGGGGGGGCCGCGCAACAGCGCGGCCCGAACAGCGCCGGTTTGGGCCCCACCCAACGCTGCCCAGTGGGTCCGTTCCGTGGTGCGGAGGAAATCATGAAACCGCATCCCCAGATCCGGCGCGACCGGCTGGCGCTGAGTCATGGCGGCGGCCAGGGCCGGATGCAGCGTGTCGCCGTTCAGAATGAACGCGGCCGTCCCACCCTGAGAATCGGTCGCGAGCTGTGGCACCAGCAGATAGAGCGCCGAATCGGTCGTTGAGGCGTTTCCGGGGAAGAGCAGGCAGCCGGCGTTGGCGAGCGGAGCAATCGCCTGGTAGGCAGCGACGGCGAGGGTGACATTCTGCCCGCCGGCCGTGTTGCAGGCCGTCAGCGGCGGTGGCTGAGTCCCGCCTCCCCCGCCGCAGCCGGCGAGCCCCGCGACGAACACCAAGCCGAAGCAGCCGCGTGCACTACGGTTCACGTGATACTCCTTCAGTAAGAGCTGGTCGCCGGGCGAGCGCCTGGCGCATGCAAACCGGGCCGACGACGGCATGCAGCGCCACCAGCCCAACTCCGAGTCCCTCGAATGATACACCCCACTCGGGGAAGGCCCGGCGGCCCGTCGCCGCGATCAGCAGGCCCACGCCGCCCTGGGAAATGAGCCCCAACCAGCCGCTCTGCGCCAGATCCTCCGATACGAGCAGCCGCCGGCTGGCCCAGCGGCCGCCCCAGTACAACCCCAACCCCCGCACCCCGATGAGCAACAGCATCCACGGCCACAGGTCCCCCACGCTGGACACGTCGAGTCGGACGCCGAGCAGCGCGAATGCGCCGGCGGCGAGCAGCTCGCCGCGCGCATCGAAATGCCGCCGCACTGAACCGGCCGTCACCGGATCGGCGTAGGTCAGCCCGATCCCGGCGAGCAGCGCGGCCAGCGTGACCTCGACCAGCCCCGACAGCCCCGCGACCGCAGCCCCCACGGCGAGGGCGAGGGCGTACAGCCCCGGCGTTCCACCCACGAGACGCCGCGTCCGGCTCACCAGCCACACGAGCAGCGCGGCGCTCACGACCGAGCCGGCGAGCGGCAGCAGGCCGGTCCACCACGCGTCGGCCCGCAGCGTGCCCGCGCTCGCCGCGAAGCGGGACAGCAGCAGCACCGCGGCGAAGACGGCGATCGCGGCCGTATCGCGCAAGGCATGCAGCCGCAACAACGTGTCGGAGAGCCCGCCGCGGGGCGCGTCATACAGCGTTGCCCAGGCGAGCGCCGGCGCCGCCACCACCGTCAGCGCGCCCACGGCGAGCGCGACGGCCGCGGCATCGCCCAGCGGTTGATGCACGGAGAGGGGAAACCAGGAATGCAATGCGAACACGACTGCCGCTGTGAGCACGAGCGGCGTCACGATCGATGCGGTCAGGTAGCGGCTCAGTCCCGTCGCACCGCTGTCGTTCCCTTCAGCGCCACGCCAGGCGAGTCCGGCGCGCAACGTGAACACGGCGATGCACGCGTCACTGACGAACGCGAGCGCCTGCGCCTCGTCCTGGCGAACGTAGATCAGCCATCCCGGGCTCATCAGGAGCCCGGCGGCCAGATACCCGGTGACGCGCGGCAATCCCAGGCGTAACGCGAGTCGGCCGCCGATCTCCGCGGCCAGGACCACGCCGCCGAGCGCGAGCGTCGCACGCGCCGCGAGCGGCGCGCCGGCGGTGAAGTGATGCGACACGACGAGCGCGGCCGCGACAAGGCAAACCCAGAGCATGGTGCGCATCGCCCGCACAATCTCTCCGCGCCAGGAGATTTTGACAATGCAGCGCGACGCCGGTTATCTTCACCAAGCACACCTATGGCGTTCGTTCACCTTCACACACATAGCGAATACTCCCTGCTCGACGGCGCTAACCGGATCCCGGATCTCCTGGATCGGGTCGTCGCGCTGGGGATGGACTCGCTCGCCATCACCGACCACGGCAACCTGTTCGGGGCGTGGACGTTCTATGAGGAAGCGAAGGCTCGGAAGGTCCGGCCCATCATCGGGTGCGAGGCCTATCTGGCGTTCGGCAGCCGCCACGCGCGGGAGAAGCCCGCCGACGCCCCCGGGCCGTATTCCCACCTCGTGCTCCTCGCCAAGAATCGCACCGGCTACGCGAACCTCGTCAAACTGTCGTCGATCGGATACCTGGAGGGCTACTACCGGCGCCCGCGCATCGATCGCGAAGTGCTGGAACGCCACAAGGATGGGCTCATCTGCCTCGCCGCCTGCCTCTCGGGCGAGATCTCCCTGTACCTGCGGGCCGGGAATTACGAGGCGGCCAAGGCGAGTGCCGCGTACTTCGCCCGGCTGTTCGGGCCGGATGGCTTCTGGCTCGAGGTACAGAATCACGGCCTCCCGGAGGAGCAGGTGGTTGCCGCCGGGATGTTCCGTCTCGCAGAGGAGCTGGGCATCCCCATCACAGTCACGAACGACGCGCACTATCTGATGAAAGCGGACGCCGAGGCCCACGACGTCCTGCTCGCGATCGGAACCGGCAAGGATCTCGACGATCCCAAGCGGTTCCGCTTCGTCGGCGCCGAGAGCTACGTCAAGTCCGAGAAGGAAATGAAGCCGCTCTTTCCGGACCACCCGCACCTCGTTGCCGAAACGGCCCGCATCGCCGACCTCGTCGAGTTCGACTTCGAGAAACGCTACTTCCTGCCCCAGTACCCCCGCCCAGCGGAGTTTGCGAGCGACAACGATCTGCTGGTCCATCTCGCCTCGGCCGGTGCGGTGGAGCGCTATGGCGATCCGCTGCCGCCGCGCGTGGCGGAGCGGCTCGCCTACGAGCTCGACGTCATCCAGCGCACCGGCTACGCCGGCTATTTCCTGATCGTCTACGATCTGATCAAGGCCGCGCGCGACCGCGGCATTCCCGTAGGACCGGGACGGGGCTCGGCCGCCGGGTCGCTCGTCGCGTTCAGTTTGCGTATCACCAACGTCGATCCGCTGCAGTTCGATCTGCTGTTCGAGCGGTTCCTGAATCCCGAGCGCATCTCGATGCCCGACATCGATCTCGATTTCTGCTTCGAGCGACGCGGCGAGATCATGGAGTACGTACGCGGCCGTTACGGGCGTGAGTCGGTCGGGCAGATCATCACGTTCGGGACGCTGAAGGCGCGCGCGGCGTTCCGCGATGTGGCGCGCACGCTGCGACTCGAGATCGGTGAGGTCGACCGCACCACCAAGCTCATCCCGGCGGGCCCCGCCGCCACTTGGTCGCTCGCCGAAGCCGCGGCGAAGGTGCCCGAGCTGCGCGCCATCGTTGAGCAGGATGAGCGCGTGCGCAAAGTGATCGATCTGGGGAGCCGCATCGAGGGCCTGGCGCGCCATGCGTCGGTGCACGCCGCGGGCGTCGTGATCGCCCCGGGGCCGCTCACCGATTACGTCCCCGTCTGCCTCGCGCCGCAGGACACGGAAGCGATCATCACCCAGTTCGACATGGTCGCGCTCGAGAAGGTCGGCATGCTGAAGATCGACCTGCTCGGCCTGAAGACGCTCACCGTCATTCACGACACGGTGCAGATGGTGGGGGAGCGCCACGGCGTCACGCTCGACATGGACCACCTCGAACTCGAGGATCCCGAGGTCTACCGCCTGCTGCGGTCGGGCCGCACGGCGGGAGTGTTCCAGTTCGAGTCGCCGCTCGCCACCGACTGCCTGCGCCAGATGAAGTGCGACCGCTTCGACGACCTCGTCGCGACGAACGCGCTGCTGCGGCCCGGGCCGCTCGACACCGGCATGCACCTCGTGTTCATCAACCGCAAGCTGGGCCGCGATCCGGTGCGCTATCCCCACCCGGCGCTGGAGGAAGTGCTGCAGTCGACGTACGGCGTCATCACCTATCAGGAACAGGTGATGCGCATCGCCAACATCCTGGCGGGCTACTCCCTGGCCGAAGCCGACGTGTTGCGCAAAGCGGTGGGCAAGAAGATCAAGGAGCTGATCCAGGAGGAGTTGGAGCGGTTCGTCGAGCGAGCCGTGGCACGGGGCCACGACAAGCGCGTCGTGCAGGACATCGCCGCCCAGATCGAGACCTTCGGGCGCTACGGCTTCAACAAGTCCCACGCCGTCGCCTACTCGATCCTGTCGTATCAGACCGCCTGGCTCAAGGCGCACTACCCGGCGGAATATCTCGCCGCCCTGCTGTCCAGCCAGATCGGCGACACCGACAGCGTCGTGGTGTACATCAACGAGGCGCGGGAGCTCGGTCTCGAGGTGCTCCCGCCCGACGTCAACGAGTCACGCTTCAAGTTCACCGTCATCGGGGAGCGGCGTATCCGCTTCGGCCTCGGCGCGGTGAAGAACGTCGGCGAAGGCGCGATCGCGTCCATCATCGAAGGCCGGAGCGACGGCCCCTACCGCTCGCTCGTGGAGTTGTGCGAGCGGATCGACCTGCGGCTCTGCAACAAGCGCGTGCTCGAAGCACTGATCGACGCGGGGGCGTGCGATTCCCTGGGCGGCCACCGGGCGCAGCTCGTCGCCGCGCTGGACCACGCCTTCGCCGAAGCCCAGGCGCGGCACGCCGAGCGCGAGTCGGGCCAGGTCGGCTTGTTCGGCGAACACTCCGCCGCGCCCTCCCCCCCGGCTCCACTCCCCGATCTGCCCCCGTGGCCCGAACAGGAGCGCCTGACCAGGGAAAAAGCGGTTCTGGGCTTCTTCATTTCGGGGCACCCCCTCGCCAAGTACCGCGCGGAGGTGGAGCTTTTCGGGACCAGGACGACAGCCACCCTGAGCACCTGGAGCGATCAGAAGGTGACGATCGCCGCCCTGGCGACGGTGGTGAAGCGGCAGGTCTCGAAGAAAAGCGGCGCCGAATACGCCCGCCTCGTGCTGGAGGACTTCCACGGCACGGCCGAGGCGCTCGTCTTCCCTGAAGCCTGGGCGCGGCTCAACAACGTGATCCGGCCCGACGGCGCCCTGTTGTT
>DASTHG010000503.1:0-18743 GCA_035718325.1 Gemmatimonadales bacterium
GCGTCGGGGCGCGGGGCCGTCATGTGATAGGCGTCGTTGGTGCACCCGTAGCCGACGATCTCGCCGTAGATCGGCGCTCCCCGCGCCAGCGCCCGGCCGCGCTCCTCGATCACCACCACCGCCGCACCTTCGCCCATCACGAATCCGTCGCGGTCGACGTCGAACGGCCGCGACGCGGTGGTCGGATCGTCGTTGCGGGTGCTCATGGCGCGGATGTTGGCGAACGCCGCGAACGTGAGCGGCGCGAGCGGTGCCTCGGCTCCGCCGCAGATCATCACGTCGGCCAAGCCCCCGCGCACGGCGTGGAACGCCTCCCCGACGGCGATGGTCCCCGACGCGCAACTCATCGCGTTCGTGGCGTTGGGCCCCGTCGCGCCGAACTCGATCGCGATGTTGCAGCTCGCGGCGCCTGGGAACACCGCCAGCGCCAGCGCCGCGTCGAGCCCGCGCGGCCCCTCGCGCATGAAGTTGCCCACCTGCGACTCGGCGAACGCGACGCCGCCGAGCGCCGATCCCATCATCGAGCCGATGCGGTCTTTGTCCTCGCGCGCCGGCTCGAGGCGGGCGTCCGCCACGGCGAGGCGCGCGCTCGTGACGGCGAGCTGTGAGAAGCGGTCGAGCCGGCGGGCGCGCTTGGCGTCGAGAAAATCCTGTGGGCGAAAATCGGGGATCTCGGCCGCGATCTTGGTGCGAAATGGCGCCGGGTCGAAACGGGACAGCGTTCGCACCGCCGACGCCCGCGCCTCGAGTCCAGTCCACAACCCGTCCGCGGCGGTGCCGATCGGGGTCACGGCTCCGACCCCGGTGATCACCACCCGTCGTTGCGCCGTCACGCCGCCTCCGCGGTGGCGCGAATTCCAGCCAGCGTCCGTGCCGCGATGCCGTGCACGAACACCGGCCCGATCACGAGATTCGCCGCCACGCGCCCCACCAGCGGCCAGCCGGGCCCGCTCCACTGATGCTCGATCTCCACCGCTACCCCCCCTCCGACCGCCGTCGTGAGCTGCCAGCGCACGTCCAGTCCCGTCGTGATCCCGTCAATGTGCCGGTAGCGAATCACCGGCTGTTCCCCCTCGGGCTCGACCCACATCTCCGACACCCACCAGGTGGGGTAGCGCAGCAACGCGGGTCCGAACGGCCGCCACGCCGCCATTTCGACCCGGCCCCCGTCGGCGCGGCGGTCCAGCACGCGCACCCAACGGTAGTGCGGCAGGATCTCGGGCCAGCGCTCGACGTCGCGAGCGAGCCCGAATACGCGATCCAACGGTGCGCGGATGGTGATGCGGTCGATCGTGTGCATAGAGGCCGCTGTTGGCTATTAGCTATTAGCTGTTGGTCAAGCCAGAAGCCAATAGCCAATAGCCAACGACGCCTTTCATAGCCCGTAGCCGCCCCTGAAATACAACAACGGCCGCCGCTCCGTCACCTCGCCCCCCGTCACCAGCCCGACGAACACCGTGTGATCTCCGGCAGGCACCTCGGCATGTTTGGCGCATTCGATGTGGGCCAACGCGCCGTCCAGCAGCGCAACCCGGTGGCGGTTCTCCCGGTACCCCACGCCGTCGAAGCGGTTCGTCGTCTCCGCCGCGAACGCCCGAGCCAGCGCTTCCTGGTCGGCGGCGAGGACGTTCACGACGAAGTGCGTGGCCGAGAGCATCGCGGCGTGCATGTCGTTCGCGTGATCCACCGCGACGAGCAACAACGGCGGGCGGAGGGACACCGAGGCGATCGAGCTCGCCGTCATCCCTTGTGGGAGTCCTCGCGCGTCACGCGCCGTCAGCACCGACACGCCGGTGGCGAACCGGCCCAGGAGCTGCCGGAACTGTGCCGCATCGACGCCACTCGTCATGCGATCAACCGCGCCAGGGTGGAGGGAGCGAGCACCGCCCGGGCCGGCACGAAATTACCGGTCGCTCCGACGAGCAGATCCGCCAGCTCCGGAACGCGCGCCAGCCGTCGCACCACGTGGCGCGCCAGCCACGGCCATCCTACGCCCACGCCGATGAGTCGCTCGAGGATCCACTTGCCGGCGAAGGCGCGACGCCGCGCCGCGGCGTAGGGCGCGAGCACCGCCTCCGGAAGCGGGCCGCGCGGCACTGCGCCGAGGGCGGTGAGCAGCGTCGTGGCCGCGAGCTCGGCGCCGCGCAGCGCGCTGAACAGTCCCTGGCCGGTGAACGGGTCGAAGAAATCCGCGGCGTCGCCGACGAGCAACGCGCCGCCGCCCGGCGCCACGGTGTGACGCGACCATTGCGCGAACGGTCCGGTCGCGAGCACCGCCCGGACGAGCTGCGCTCCCTCGAACCGTCCGCGCAGTGCCGGGAAGCGCTGCAGCTCGTGCGCCAATCCGTCGCGCAACGCGGCGGCGCGCTGCCGCGCCGCCGCCAGCGGCAGCACCAACGCCACCGTCGTCACGCCGCTGCCGACCGGACCCAGACCGACGTACCCCGGCTGGCCGATATGCATCTCTCCACGGTCTCGGACGTCCGCCACGTCGCGATAGTGCGCGGTGAACGCCAGCCGCCGCGGCGGACCGGCGTGACGCAACCCCAGACGCCGGGCCACGAGCGACCGCAGGCCATCGGCGCCGATGGTGACGCGGGCCCGGATCGCGCCGCCCGCCGTCACCACGCCGGCGACGGCGCCCTGGTCGTAGAGCAGCTCTTCGACAAGACTCCCCTCTTCGACCTGCGCGCCGGCGCGGGCCGCGGCGGCGAGCAGCAGGGTGTCGAGCACGGTGCGGGGCAGCGCGTAGCCGAAGGCGGCGGGGGCGGGGTAGGCGTGGACGGCGGCGAACCGCCCCACGACGTCTGTCCCGTCCGGCGCTACGACCCGCATGCCGTACAACCGTCCGGGTGCGGCGCGCTCGATTGCGGGAATGAGCTCCGGATCGAGCCGGGAGAGTAAGGGCGTGGCGGCGGGACTGAGATACTCTGAGCACGGTTTGTCACGCGGAAAGCGGGCGCGGTCGAGCAGCAGCACCCGCGCGCCGCCGCGCGCCAGCTGCAGCGCCACCGATGAGCCAGCGGGCCCGCCGCCGACGACCACCGCATCCCAACGCACTGCGCGCGTCATCGCCCGATCAATGGGGCAGCAGCAGCCAGCCGAGGGCGGCGACACTCGCGCCAACGGACGTGCCCACGAGGTTGACGACGTCGTTGTCCAGCCATGGCACTCCGCGCACGCGCTCGAGCGGCGCGTGACACGTCCCGGGTTGCTCGCTGACCGTGCCGCAGACGGGGCAGGTGTACCGCGCCTGGAGCGTCGCGCCGAGCAGGGAATCACCGAGCATGCCGAAGATTCCTGCTGCGGCGGCGAGCATCGCCCCGGCGATCCCGAAGCGCTGGTGCGGCGCGAACGGCAGCGCCAATGCGGCCATCGCGATCGCACCCAGCACTCCCCCCATCGTTCCGAGCGGCGTGATACCCCCTGATCGACCGCGCGGCACCGGCCGACCGGTGGCGATATCGTGCGGATCGGTGGGCGAAAAGGCGCCGATTTCGGTCGCCCAGGTGTCGGCCGCGGCGGCCGCCAACGCGCCCATCGCGGCCGGCCAGCTGCCGAGCAAGGCCAAGGCGGCGGTGACGCCGCCGTTGGCGAGCACCTGGCGCGGGCGCCGAGCCGCGCCTCGGCCCGTCGCGAGGCGCGTCAGCAGGCTGCCACTAAGAAGGAAAGCGAAGAGGGGGACGAGTCCGGCCCAGCCCAGCCCCCACCACACGGCCGCCCCGACGAACAGGGCGGCGGCCACACCGCCCGGTGTGAGCCAGATCACTCTTCGAGAAGCTGCTCCAGGATGCGGCGCCGCAGCGTGGCGGGTGCTCCCTGGGCCCGGCAGCGCACGCGCACGAACTTGAGAAACAGGGTTTCGAAGTCGAAGTGTTCGCTGCACGGGGGGCACTTCTGGATGTGGGCGCGGATCTCCGCCTCGAGGTCCGGCGTGACCTCGCGATCGAGGTACTCGTACAGGTGCTCCGCGCACTCACGGCATCTCATTTCTTGCTCTGCCCCTTGATGTAACCCATGTTGACGGCGTAGTCGTATAGCTTCGCCTGCAACAGGCGACGGCCGCGGTACAACCGCGATTTCACGGTGCCCACCGGTACGTCGAGCACCTTCGCGACTTCCTCGTATGACAGCCCTTCGACGTCGGAGAGAGTGACCGCCTCGCGAAACGCCTCCGGAAGCTGGTCGACCGCCCGCAGCACCTCGTCGTCGACGATCTTGTCGAAGAAGGCGCCCTGGGGGTCCTCCTCCTGTACCTCTTGGAACAACGCGAACGGCTCGATTGTGTCCACGTCGACCGTTTCGGGGTGCCGGCTCTTGCGGCGGTATTCATTAATGAAGAGGTGCCGCAGGATGGTCAGCAGCCACCCCTTGGCGTTGGTGCCCAGGGTGTAGCGCTCCCAGGACCGGTAGGCCCGGAGCATCGTCTCCTGGACCAGGTCCTCGGCATCTGCGGCGGTCCCGGTGAGGCGCAGCGCCACCCGGTACAGCGCATCGAGGTGGACCAGCGCCTCCTGCTCGAAGCCCTCGCGGCGCTCTTCGGGTGAGCGGGCGGGGGAGCTGGGGGGGTTGCTGGAAGCCGGGGGAGGCGTGGACGTCATCGTGAGTGAACGGTGTCTTGGCCTCCCTAGTTGCGCAATGGGGTGCTGGCCCCGTTCCAATCCCGCTGCCAATGGCAGCTGGTTCACTTTCGAATGGATTGGAACGGGGCTAGAATGCGCGCCGTGATCCACAGCATCGTGCCGCTCGCGGTGCTCGAGGCCATCCGCAACCTGGACACCCCCGTCGAGGACGGCCTGGGCGAGTTCGCCGACGAGCTTCTCTCCAAGCGCTTCGGGCTGTCGGCGACGGTGTCGACCCAGCTCGCCGAGTACGAGGCACTCGTCCGCCGCGATGCGCGCGTAGCGGGCGAGCACGTCGAGGCGCTCCTGCGTCTCGTCGGGCGGCGGGCGGACGCCGATCTGGTGTTCGCCGATGCGGGACGACGCGTGGCGCGGCGCGCGCTGCGGCGCGCGTCGGCGCCGGCCCGGGTGGCGGCGGCGATCGCGCCCAAGAGCGCGGGCTACGCCGCGGCGCGGCGTCAGGCCCGCATCGTGCTCGAAGGCGACCTGGTGCGTGAGCAGCGGCTGCCGGTGGCGCGCGTCGGCGACGTGCTGGCGATCCGCGCCACGCCCGACGGCTCGGCGTGTGGTCTCTACGCCGCCGCCTTCTCCGAGCTGCTGCGGCTGTTCGCCGGTTTCGAAGGGGCGATGATGCACACCTCCTGCCGGGCGAAGGGCGGCGCGCGCTGCGAGTGGCGCGCCGCGCCGCCCGATCTGCGGCACCGCTGATGGCGCCGCTCGCCGGATTCGATTTTCAAGGGCTTCGCGCCGCGCTCGGCGCGATGGGCGCCGACGGGTGGCTGCTGTTCGATTTCCGCGGCGTCAATCCGATCGCGGCCCGAGTCCTCGACGTGCACGGCATGGGCACGCGCCGCTACTTCGTGCTGCTGCCGCGCACGGGGACGCCCGTGGCGGTGGCGCACAAGATCGAGCTGGCGAGCTTCGACGGCTTCCCCGGCGAGGTGCGGCCGTACGCATCGTGGAAGGAGCTGCACGCTGCGCTCGGGCCCCTGGTGCGCGGCCGGACGCTGGCGCTCGAGGTGTCGCCCGCCGACGCGGTGCCGTACCTCGACCGCGTGCCGCATGGGGTGGTGCAGCTGCTCGAGTCGTTCGGCGCGCAGATCGTGTCGTCGGCGCCGCTGGTGACGCAGTTCGCGGCGCGCTGGTCGGCGGCAGAGCTCGCTGGTCACCGCAAGGCGGCGGAAGCGATCGCCGCCGTGGCGCGCGAGTCGCTCATCTGGGCGGGGGCCGAGTTGGCGCGCGGGGCCGAGGTGCGCGAGACGACGCTGCAGCGACACGTCCTGCAGGGGTTCGACCACGCCGGCGTGGTGACCGATCATCCACCGATCGCCGCGTTCGGGCCGAACGCCGCCAATCCGCATTACGAGCCACAGCCCGGCGCCGATCGGCGGCTCGCTCCTGGAGAAGTGTTGTTGCTCGACTTGTGGGCAGGGCCGCCGCCGGGACGCGGCACGGTGTTCGCCGACCAGACGTGGATGGCGTTCTCGCGTGGAGGCAGCGGGGGCGGCGACTCCATCGATCCGGAGGTGGCGAAGGTCTGGACGGTGGTGCGCGATGCGCGCGATGCGGCGGTGGCTCGGCTCCGTGAGCGGTGGGGCGGCCCCGTAACGGGGGCCGAGCTCGACGATGCTGCCCGGGACGTCATCGCCAGGGCCGGATATGGCGAATGGTTCGTGCATCGCACCGGGCATTCGATCGACCGCGAGCTGCACGGCTCGGGTCCGCACATCGACAACTTCGAGACGGCGGATACCCGGGCGTTGCAACCCGGCATCGGTTTTTCCGTGGAGCCGGGTGTGTATCTGACGGGGCGCTTCGGAGTGCGGAGCGAGATCAACGTGTACCTCGATGCCGCCGGTCCGGAGGTGACGCCGTCCGTCCCGCAGCGCGACCTGTTCGTCGTGTGAAGGGCGTGGTTCGTCGCAGCGGCGCGGTGGGGTCTTGCGCGCGACGAAAACCGTCGACATGTGCGCCGCGGTTTTGTTGTCCACTTCGGGGGACAAGGGTTCTTGGCGAAGTCATGACAGTCCCTTGACAGTCTTCTGCGGCGGGGCAGTTTTCGCGCAGGAACAAATCGCGGATTGCCTAGAGTCCTGAACACTCACCGGGAGGGAGGTGACGTGTCGTCATCTGCATTTCCGTCCGAAGTTCGTGAGACCTCTGTAATCATGCCATGGGAGGATGTGTCCATGACACATCGTGTACGTAACGTCTTCGGTCGATTCCTCGGGTTTGGAGTCGCGCTGGCGATCGTGCTGTTCGCGGTTCGTCCGGCGGCGGCGCAACAGACCACAGGAAAGCTCGAGGGCACTGTGACGGATCAGGCGGGCGGTCCGCTCGCCAACGCCCAGGTGATCGTGGTCGGGACGTCGTTCGGTTCCGTCACCGACACCAAGGGTTACTACTTCATCAACAACCTGCCGGTCGGCAGCTACACGCTCCGGGCGCAGTTCATCGGATACGCACCGACCGAAGTCCAGAACGTGCGCATCCTCGGTGGACAGACGATCACCCAGAACGTGAAGCTCTCGCCCTCGGCCGTCGTGGTGTCGGGCGTCACGGTGACGTCGGCCGCGAACCCACTGGTGCCGCGCGACGAGGTCGCCTCCAAGTCGATCATCTCGGGCGACGCGATCAACAGCCTGCCGATGGACGACGTGCGCAACATCATCGCGGTGCAGCCCGGCGTGGTCGAGTCGGGCGCGGCGCTCGGCGTCTCGATCCGCGGCAGCCGTCCCGGCGAGCAGAACGTCTACATCGACGGCGCGCCGGTGCGGAACTCGAACACCGGCGGCCAGGGCATCACGGTCGGCACGAACGGCGTGGAAGAGGCGTCCGTGACGACGGGTGCGTTGGGCGTGGAGTTCGGCGACGCGCAGTCGGGCGTGATCTCATTCACGACCCGCAGCGGCGGCCAAAAGCTCTCGGGGAGTTTGAACTATCAGACCGACGAGCCGTTCGGGAACTCCATCAGCCTGGGGTTGAACCGGTTCGAAGGGTCGCTGGGCGGTCCGATCCCCAGCGTGAGCAATCTGAAGTTCTTCGTCTCCGGCGTGCTGCAGGGCAACGTGTCGAACGGTGTCGGCGCGGGCGGCCGTCCGGTGCTGGGGCAGGACAAGATCCCCACCTTCGTGCTCGGCGGTACCGACACGGTGGTGACCGATGGTGACGGCGTGCAGGTCGCGGTGCCGAACTTCATTCAGTTCGGCGGCCAGTGCGACGCCAGCAAGAACTTCGGGTTCGACTGCCAGGGCATCCGGCTGCCGATGAACTGGAGCACGAACATCCAGACGCAGGCCAAGCTGTCGTATTCGTACGGCAACGGCTCGAGCATTTCGCTCACGGGGTTGGCGAACGGTTTGCAAGGCCGCAACGCGCCCCAGACGGTGCTCGGCGATCCGTCGCTGTATTCGGGCTACCACACGTGGCAACGGCTCGCGGTGCTGAACGTGAACCACTCGTTCTTCAAGAGCGCCGAGCGCAACCTGGCCCTCAACCTGAACTTCAGTTACGGGTCGAACGACAGCCTCACTGGGCCGCTCTCCGAGGCGGACGAGCTCAGCACGCGCAGCCCGTCACTGGGAATCGATCTGGGGACGCTGAACTTCGCCGGGTTCGGGTCGATGCCGTTCCCGATCACCGATCAGATCATCCGCAACATCCGCTCCAACAGCGGCCTGCGGGTGCCCTATCTCAACCAGACCGACCTGCGCAACCGCCAGCCGTACCGCATCAACCCGTACGGCGTGAACGGTTCCAACACTTTCTCGTCGTTCCCGACCGACGGCTTCAACGCGACGGTGACGAGCTATGACGAGAAGCGCTATCGCGCGTTCGCCCAGATCGACTGGCAGGCGAACCGGTTCCACCGCTTCAATTTCGGCGGTGAGTACAAGAAGACCGACCTGGCCTACTTCAACTCGAACAACATCAACCAGATCTTCATGGACGCCTACGTCGTGCACCCGGTGACGTACGCGGCCTGGGCGGCGGACCGTCTCGATCTCGGTGATGTCGTGCTCGAGCTGGGCGGCCGTTACGACTACATGAACACGAAGTCGTTGTTCGCCGATACGCCGGGGCGGATCTTCTCGAATCCGGCGTGGCAGCAGAACACGGCCACCAACGACGCCGCGTACGCCGCGTCACTGGCGGCAGTGATGACGCCGGCGAAGCCGCATCACACGATCTCGCCGCGGCTGCGGGTGTCGTTCCCGATCACCGAGAAGACCGACTTCCGGCTGTCGTACTCGCATCAGGTGCAGACGCCCGACTTCAACACGCTGGTGTCCGGGGCGAACAACGACCTGGTGTTCACGAACACCAACGACGCCTTCGGGCGCGACGTCGGGTTCGGGAAGACGATCCAGTTCGAGTTCGGGGTGCGGCACGCGTTCAGCCCCGACCTGGTGCTGGACGTGGCGGCGTACAACAAGGACTTCGTCAACCAGTTGACCTACCGGATCGTGTCGTTCGACGACCCGGCAAACCCGGGCCGGACGCAGAACCTGAACATTCTGACGACGGCCGACTTCGGCTACGCGCGCGGCGTCGACTTCAAGCTCGACAAGCGCATCGGGACGTGGCTCGACTTCTCGGGCGGTTACACCTTCCAGGTGGCGCGCAGTACCGGCTCCGATCCGTTCTCGTATCTCAACACCTCGGCGCGCCAGATCTCCCAGGTGACGGGTGACCGGGTGCCCCCGCCGGAGCAGCCGCTGCCCACCAACGACAACCGCGAGCACAACTTCGTGGGCGCGTTGACGCTGAACGTGCCGTCGGACTGGAAGAAGGGCACGACGCTCGGCGCGATCTTCGACAACGTCGGCGTGTTCACCACGTTCCGCGCGGTGAGCGGCCTGCCGTTCACGCGCGTGGTCAACGTCGGCGGCGGGGCGACGGCGCCGCGCGTCGGGTTCGGGCTGGAAGCGAACTCGGCCGAGCCGATCAACTCCTCGACGATGCCGTGGACGAAGTTCGTCGATCTGCGGGTGAACAAGGGCTTCAAGTTCGCCAGCGCCGACGTGACGGCGTTCGCCGACATCCGCAACCTGTTCAACTTCAAGAACGTCATTGGGCTGTACGCCGAGACCGACGACGTGGTCAACTCGTTGTACCAGACGAACGTGTTGAGCCCCGAGTTCGCGCAGCTGCGCATCGAAGCGCAGGCGAACGGCCACCTGTTGTCGGGCGGTTCGATCGATCTCGTCCCGAGCTGCGGCACGTGGACGGGCACGACGGCCGGCACGGTGGACTGCGTCGTGTTGCGCCAGGTGGAAGCCCGGTTCGGCAACGGCGACGGTGTCTATTCGCTGGACGAGCAGACCAAGGCGCTGAACGCGTTCTTCACGCGGTTCCTCGGTCCGCAAACGTTCTATGGCTCGCCGCGGCAGGTGCGCGTCGGCTTCGAGTTGAACTTCTAAGAGAGCCTGGTGAGATGGGGCGACGACCGGAGCGGTCGTCGCCCCACGTTGGCTCACGATCCGAGAGGGATACGATATGCGTCCAACCTGGTTTACCCGCGCAGGCCGTGCCGTGGTGGCGGCGGTGGTGCTGGCGGCGGCCGTCGGCGTCGGTCCGGCGTCGGCCAAGCCGGCGCCCGGCCGTCCTACCAAGCGGTCCGGCCTGAATCTCTTCGCTCTCACGTTCGGGGTCATGAACGTGAACCGCATTTTCTGCGGGATCAACAACATCGGCGAGGTGTGCGTCGATCCGAACAACTCGCCCGTGGTCGGCGGGGGCTTCTGGCCGAAGGGCACGCCCGACCAGTACATCTTCAACTCGGGGTTGCAGCTGGCCGGGACGATTCCGCCGAGCGCCGGATTCACCTGGGCCGGCGACACCGTCGGCGCGTACTTCATGGACCCGCGCGGCGACCAGGCCGAGGGCGACCCGATCACGCTCGTGTACAACTCGCTCGATCCCAACGACGCCGCCAGCTGGCCCAACGGCGCGGTGGTGCGCGACACGGCGATTTACAACCCCGTACTGAACGGCCGCAACTCGATCTCCCAGGAAGACCTCTGGGTGCGGACGTGGGACGGCAACCCGGCGTTTACGGGCAGCGCCCGCACGCATCCCATGGGCGTGCTGGTGGAAGAGCGCGGCCTGGCGTGGAACTTCCCGGAAGGCAACCAGGACATCATCTACTTTGTCTACAACTTCTACAACGTGACCGCCAAGAATCCGGCGGTGTACGCCAATCTCGACCCGGCGATCCAGGGCGAGGTCGCGGCGATCGGCGCGGACTTCCAGGCCCGCAACGAGGCCACGTACGGCATCAACATCCCGGACGACGGCTATCCCATCACGAACATGTTCGCCGCGTTCTTCGCCGACATGGACGTGGGCAACGCCGCGCTGAACTACTCGACGCCCGTCATTCCGTTCGCGATGGGCGTCGCGTACAAGTCGGACTTCCTCGAGCCCAACTGGACGTTCCCGGCCGACATCTTCGGCTCGCCGTTCGTGCCGTCGCCGGGGTTCATCGGGGTGAAGTACCTGCGCTCCCCGGTCGATCCCAACACCGGCAAGCAAATCGGCCTGACCGTGTTCTCCAACACGCTGAACTCGGGCTCGGGCTACCCCGACCCGGTCGGCGTGAAGCAGCTGTATCGCTATCTGTCCGGTACGTCGAACCCGAGCCAGGGGGACTTCCCCTGCACGTTCCAGGGGTCGCAAGACGTGCTGCACTTCTGCTTCGTGTCGCAGACGGCGGCGGACACGCGGTTCTTCCAATCCTCCGGTCCGCTGACGCTCAACCCCGGTGACAAGCAGACGATCGTCGTGGCGTATATCAATGCCGCGCCGACGCCGGTGGTGCAGGCGTTCATCGGCGGCGACTTCAAGCCCGGCATCCCGGCTTCGGGCGATTCGATCGGGCGGCACCCCAACCTGGTGCGGCCGATCGAGCGCGCGATGGGGTGGGTGGGCCAGACCGACCGCGACACCAACTTCACGATCACGCAGGACGAAGTGCAGACGGTGCCGCGCTCGCTGCTCAACAAGGCGCTGGTCGCCCAGGCGGTGTACGACAACAAGTTCCTGCTGCCGTTCGCCCCGGACGCCCCGCAGTTCTTCCTCATTCCGGGCAACAACCAGGTCACCGTCGTGTGGCAGAAGAGCAAGACGGAAGACCCGAACACCGGCGGCGATCCGTTCTTCGCGATCGCCTCCGACCCGACGTCGGTGCTGTACGATCCCAACTTCCGCCAGTTCGACGTCGAGGGATATCGCATTTACCGCGGCCGCACGACCGGCGACCTGCAGCTCGTCGCCCAGTTCGACTATGCGGGCACGACGATCACCGACTTCACCGGTGCCTTCGCCTACAGCGAGGACCTGGACGGTGACGGCAAGAGCGAGTGCGCTCCGGAGCTCGGCATTCAGGACGACTGCCCGGTGCGGTTCAACACCGCGCCGCCCTACCTCACGAGCGTCGACCACTCACTCGTGGGCACCGTGATCCAGATCCCCGCCGGCGGCCGGGTGGCCCTGGCCGATTCGAGCGTGCTGATTCTGCACGCCGATACCGCGGTGACGGGCAATCATTCGAATCTCCCGGCGCTGGCCGACAACGGCGTGAACTTCGCGTTCCAGGACAACGGGGTGCGGAATTCGTTCACCTACTTCTATGCCGTGACGGCGTTCGACGTCAACTCGCTGAAATCGGGCCCGACGTCGATCGAGTCGGCGCGCATCACCAAGTCGGTCACGCCGCGGGCGAATTCGGCCCAGGTCGTAGCGGGCCAGCTGTCGCCGCTGCAGCTCATCGGCCAGGATGGCGCGGTGCTCAATCCCGACGCGGCGCTGCCGACGCTCGATGCAGCGACGGGCGAGTTCTCCGGTCCGATGCCGCCCACCAACGGGATCCAGCTCGGTCTCGCCGCCTTCCTGCCGGAAGTGCTCGATACCGGGACGCTGACGCTGACGATCGACTCGCTGACCCCGGGGTACGGCAGCATCGACTTCGGGTTCAACTCGCCGGTGAACTACTTCTTCAGCATCACGACGCCGCAGGGGACGCAGCACGTCGTGGTCCCGGTGCAACAGGATGTCGGCTCGGTGGAGAACACCGGGTCCGCCGGGTTCGCGGCGTTGCAGGCCGTGCAGGCCAAAGCCGCGGTATTCGGCGGCGACTCGACGTTCCCGATCTACGGCAGCTCCGGGGTGAACCTCCCCGGCACGTGGCGCGTGGCGTCGTGGGGCCGCGGCAGCATCAACGGCGATCCCCCCAACTCCGATTTCAACGGACCGCGCTGGTGGGAGGGGGCGCCGAACGAGAACACGGCCGATCCGAACGGCATCATGTGCTCCCCGGCCGCGGGCGGGTGCGTCGCGGCAGACCTGAGCCGCAACGCCGGCGGGTTGGCCGATTTGACGGGGCTGTTCCACATCCAGGGGTACTCGACCGTCAACAGCAACCCGACGCGTGACCTGGAGAGCCTCTCGGGTGGCTTGGCTCGGGCGGCGGACTTCACGGTGCACTGGGGAGCGGGCGGCACGATCGACTCGGTGCACGACGTCACGCACCACGTCACGCTACCGTTCAGCCCCAACGTGCGGGCGTCCTGGGGCATTCTCACCGGTGGAGCGATGGCGGCGGAAGGCGCCTCACCCGACGGCAACAACAACCTGTTGACGTGGAGCGATGTGTTCTGCACCCGGCCGGTGCGGGCGTTCTTCGGCGAGTGCGCCAACTCGATCTCCATGGTGCAAACGGCGACCCTCACGCCGATCGCCATCAAGTCGGCGACGTTCGGCAACACCGGGACGCTGTCGGCGACCGGCAACGGGTTCATCCTGTACCTCAACGGGCACTGGTTCCTGATGCAGGCGGCGGCATTGCCGGCGGCGGGAACGGTGTGGAACGTGCGGTTCTACTCGGGCGCCATTACCGGGTCTGTGGGGAGCTATGCGTTCACGCCGGCCACGCGGCCGGCCGCGGTGCCGGGCCTGCGCATTCAGGCGAAGTTCACCGGGACGACCGTGGATCCGTCCAAGACCACGGCCGCGTCGCTGCAGAACGTGCACACGGTGCCGGACCCGTACTACGTGACCAACGCCCTCGAGGCGACGGCGAACACGAAGATCTTGAAGTTCGTCAACCTCCCGGCGCAGGCGATCATCCGGATCTATTCGCTCTCCGGGATCCTGGTGCAGGTGCTCACGCACAATGATCCATCGGGCGGCGGCGAAGCGACCTGGAATCTCCGCAACCGGAACAACCAGTTCGTGGCGAGCGGCGTGTACTTCTATCACGTCGAGACCCCGGACAACAAGACGAAGGTGGGCCGGTTCACCGTCGTCAACTTCGCGCCGTGAGGAGACCGACTACCATGACCTATCGCTTGCATCGCGTGCTCGGCACGCTCATGGGCCTGGCGGCGCTGACCAGTGCGCCCCTCGTGGCCCAGCAGGGGCAACAGGACAACACGGGCTACGGCGGCACCGCGGGAGAGTTTCTGCTCCTGGGCGCCGGTGCCCGCGGGGCGGCACTGGGCGGGGCGTTTGCGGCCCTGACCCAGGACGTCACCGCGCTTTACTACAATCCGGCCGGTCTGGCGCAGATGTCCAGGCCGTCGGCGATGGTGTCGACGTACAGCTATGTCGCCAACACGCGCTACAGCTGGGTGGGCATCGGCCTGCCGATGTCGGGCGGGGCGCGCGCGTTCGGCGTGTCGGTCGGCACGTTCGGATTCTCCGATCAGCCGGTGTACACGCTGGAAGATCCGGACGGCACGGGGGAGACGTACTCCGTGGCGGAATCGTTCATCGGCGCGACATACAGCCAGAACTTCTCCGACCGCTTCTCGGCGGGGTTCACCGCGAAGATGATCTCGGATCACCTCGGCTCCACCAGCGCCACCGGGTTCGCCCTCGACTTCGGCACGAATTTCCACGCGATGGTGGGAGAACGGCCGATCCGGGCGGCGTTCGTGATCGATAACCTGGGATCGAACCTGCGCCACGACGGCGCAGCGCTGGAATCGGGCGTGACGCGCGCTCCACCGCTCGGCACGGTCGACATCCCGCAGGAGCTGCAGCCCGCGCGGCTGCGCACCTCCTCGTGGGGGCTGCCGGTACAGTTCCGGGTAGGCGTCGCGCTCGACGTCCTGAGCCAGGGCGCCAACCGGGTGTCGGTGCTGGGCGAATTCACCCAGCCCGTCAACACCAAACCCGGTGGCGGCGCGGGCCTCGAGTGGGCGATGACCAACGTGGGCAACTCGGGCTTCTCGCTGGCGGCGCGCGGCAGCTACACGCTGCAACCCGACAACAAGCTCGATCCGGGGACCGGAGCGGGCTTCACGACGTCCATCAGCACGTCGAGTCTGTCGAGCGACGGGGTCGCGCTGGGAGGCGGGTTGTCGTACGGCCGCGGCTCCTGGCACGTCGGGTTCGACTATGCGTATCGCAATCTCGGCGCGCTGGGCGGCACCAACTTTCTGAGCTTCAGCGTGAGCTGGTAGCGGTTCAAGGCAGAGACACATGAAGCATGCAGGACAGGTGGCGCTGGCACTCACGGCCGTGATGGCCGTGGGTGCCGGCGGGCCGGTGCAGACCGAGTCGGGGTTGACCGTGAGCATCATCCGGCGGTTCCGGCCCGCGTCGGCCCAGACGGTGGTCGATGTGTTCTGTCGTATCCCGTTGCAGCTGGTCAGTCCGATCGGCAGTTCGGGCGGGGGATCATACCGGTTTGCCGTGTCGGTGCGGGATTCGACGGGGCTCGAGCTGGTGTCGCAGTCGTGGGCGACGCCGGTGCGGGCGGAAGTGCTGCGGTCGCGGGGAGCGTCGACGTCGGAGCATGTGACGTTCGCGGCGAAGGCGGGGCGCTACGCCGTCCAGGTGACGGTGACCGATTCCGCCAGCGGCCGGGTGTCGCGGGCGGAGGCTACGGCCGCGGCGTTCGCGGGCTCGCCCGGGGGATCGGACCTCCTGCTGGGCAGCGACGTGCGGCAGGCGACCGGTGCGGGGGACACGGCGGCGCGCGGTGGGGAAGTGCGGCTGGGGTCGTTGTTCCTCGTGACGTCGGGGCTGCCGGTGTTGACGCCGCAGTCGTCGAAGCTGGCGTACTACCTCGAGCTGTACCCGGCGCACGCGGAGAGCGTGCAGGTCGCCGTTCGTGTGCTGAGCGACTCGGGGAAACAGATCGTGGCGGCCGCGCCCGAGGCGATGACGATCGGGGCCGGCGGCGGGGTCGCGAGCCGCATGATCGACCTCGCGGGACTGCCGCCCGGCCGCTATCAGGCCGAGGTCAAGGTCGGTGGTCCGGATTCCTTGACGCGGGTCGCCCGCTTCGGGATGACGGGTTTCGAGTCGGTGGCCGAGGCGGCCGCCGTGGTGGATGCCGGGGAGTGGCCCGGCGGTTTGTCGGAGGCGCAGCTGGACTCGGCGTATGAGCCGCTCGTCTATCTCATGAGCGCCGAGGAGCAGGGCGTGTACTCGGGGTTGACGCTGGAGGGGAAGCGAAAGTGGATGCGCCAGTTCTGGGCGCGCCGCGACCCCACGCCGGGCACCGCCCGCAACGAAGATCGGGACCGGTTCTACGCCGCCATCGTCGAAGCCAACCGGCGGTTCCGCGAGGGCGGAGCGTCGCAGGTGCCGGGATGGCGCACCGACCGGGGCCGCATCTTCGTGAAGTACGGCACGCCCGACGAGACGCTGGAACGTCGACAGGCGGGGAGCACGAACCCGTACGACTGCTGGAAGTACACGCGTACGCGGGCGATGAAGTTCGTGTTCTATGATTTGACGGGATTCGGCAACTACGTGCTGATTTACACCAATGACCAGCACGAGTCGGGCCGACCCAATTGGCAGGACTTACTCGGGCCGGAAGCTCTGTTGGACGTGGAGCGTTTCTAGCCGTCGCCAGGGGATCATCAAGAGAGGGCTCTATGATCAGACGTGTTGTTGTTCTGCAAGGCGCGCTCCTGGGGGTGTTGGCGCTCGGCTCGTGTAAGAGCGATCCCACCAATACCGACGTCGGCACGGTCGCGGCGGTGGCGATGGAGTTCAAGCTCCGCACCATGGCGGTCGGCGACTCGGTGCGCACCTTCGCCGAAGTGGTGGACAAATTCAGCCACCCGCTGCAGGAGTCGGCGACGATCGCCACCGCCTGCACGCCGGGGATTCTGTCCCTCTCCGCCGCGTCCGATGCGCCGCAGCCGCGCACGGCCTTCGTCGTGAAGGCCATCGGCTACGGCACGTCCTGCGTCGTGGCTTCGGCGAGCGGATTCTCCGATACGCTGACGATCACGACCCAGCCGGCGAGCCTCGTGGTGACGAGTGGGCCGGATTCGATCGCGTCCGGCGCGACGGTCAACTACGCCTTCGCCTACAAGAGCGCCGACGGAGTGGTGCTCGCGGGTATCCCCGATCCGACGCTCGAGTCGGCGGACACGACGATCGCGCAGACCGGCGCCAACCTGGGCGACGTATCCGGTCGCGCGCCGGGTGCCACGGTGCTCACGTTCAGCGGGACGGCCGGCCTCAGCGCCACGAAGAACGTCACGGTCGTCGCCGCGGTATTCACCGGCACGGCTACGGCGAACGTCGATCCCGGCGCGCTTCTTACGATCCATCGCAATCCGGCCGGCCCGGTGTTCGACGCCAATACGACGACGAGCGCGGGAACGATCATCAGCGCGTCCCGCTCGGCGGATTCGATCCAGGTGCGGGTCGCCGATCTGGCCAGCGCCGGCGCGAAGACCTTCTCGCTGGCCGGCGTCGGGCCGAACGACATCGCCTACGCCGGCGGTACCTACACGGTGAACGCCCCGGTGGCATTCGGCGGCACGTTCGCCCCCGCCACGATTTCGCCGATCGACACGATCACGGTGACCGCCGCGGGCGGCGATCCGGCGTTTGCGAGCACGATGAAGGTGTTCCGCGGCACGAGCGTCGGCGGACTGGCGGCGGTGACGCCGGTGGCGGGCTCGATCACGGCCACGACGTTCAAGCTCACGACGACCGACCTCACGGCCGGTGGGACCTACATCGTGCAGATCACGCAGCTCGGGCCCAACTTCGTGGCGCGGCGCGGGTCGTACACGGTGGCGGTTGCCGACTTCACCGGTTCGGCGACACCCGATTCCGGCATCCCGGCAGGCCTCGTGGTGCTGCACCGCGGCGGCTCGGATCCTGTGTACGACGCCGACAGCCGTATCTACTTCGATGGCCTGCGGACGTTCGTCGAGTCATTCTCGGCAGACACCGCCGTCGTAGCGATTCCGCCCGTGGGGCACACCGGGGCGCTCGATCTGCTCGGGACCCGTCTCGGTGCGGGCCAGGACGCGACGAAATCCGGCTCGGCCGTCCGCAGCATCTCCGGCTCGTTGCTCGACGCCAACGGGCACAACAACGATCAGCCGAACTTCCCGGTGGCCATCGGCAACGGCAACACGTACTTCACGATGGCGGGAGCGTGTGACGCCGGGGCCGTCACCAAGGGCGGCGACAAGTGCGATAGCTATTTCTCGATTACGAACTCGTCCGGAGCCGATGCTTCTGTGACGCTGACGGCCTCGTGGTTTACGAACTCCGACGTCGATATCCTGGTCTGCGACGGAGCGGCCTTGTCCAACCCAGCGCCGAACAACGTGCCGTCGTGCGGGAATGCGGTCGGGTTCAACGATTTGGTGAACACGGACGGTGCGACGTCGGCCAACCCCGAGACCGCCACGTTCACGGTCCCCGCAGGAGCGACGTTCGTCGTCTGGATGAACTTCTTCGATCCGGGAGCGAATGGCTCGGCGTTGATCCGGCTCAATGTCGCGGGTCTTCCGTGAGCTGACGAAGTAGCAGATCCTCTCTCGAGACGCCCGGAGCCGACGCTGGCTCCGGGCGTTTCGCGTCAGGGCCGGGCGCGGGCGGGAATAGAGCCCAGGGCCACGTAGACGACCGCTCCCCACAGCGCCCCTCCCACGGCGACATGCGCTGCCTGCACGAGACGCGGCAAGCCGTGCGTCACCATCACCGCCGCGATCGCGATCTGCAGCGTGGCGAGCCCGAGTACGACGAGCGCGGCGCGGCGGCGCGTCGCCAGCGCCCAGGCGAGCAGGTAGGCGTAGGTCGTGAAGGCGAGGAGGCGGTGGGCCCACTGCACGTATTGGAGATAGT
>DASTHG010000504.1:0-6624 GCA_035718325.1 Gemmatimonadales bacterium
GCATCAGGGAACAGGTCGAACGATGCCGTCGTGCGCATGAGCGGCTAATCTACCCCCGCGTGATACGCTGGCTAGCCGCACCCTCCCCTCACTAAATTGTCCCGCCATGGATCAAGACCGATGGCTCGCCGAACTCACCGAGTTTCTCCGCATCCCTTCCATTTCCACGCTGCCCGTCCACGACGCCGATTGCCGGCGCGCGGCGGAGTGGGTCGCGCGCGACTTGCGGCGCCTCGGCTGCCGGGAGGTATCGTTTCTCGGCAGCGACACACATCCCGTCGTGTGGGGCGTCGGCCCCGAGGTTCCCGGTGCGCCGACGTTGCTGATCTACGGGCACTACGATGTGCAGCCGCCCGATCCGTTGAACGAATGGACGGCCCCGCCGTTCGAGCCGTCGGTGCGTGACGGCCGCATCTACGCGCGCGGCGCGGCGGACGATAAGGGACAGGTGTTCTGCCTGCTCCGAGCCATGGAAGCGTCCGGCACCCCGCCGGTCAACCTCCGGTTCATGATCGAAGGCGAAGAGGAGTACGGCAGCAAGGTGTTGTTCGACTTGCTGCGTCGCGAGCCCGAGCGCACGCGCGCCGACGTGGCCCTCGTCGCCGACATGTCGTACGTCGCGCCCGGGTGGCCGGCCGTCTACACCACGTTGCGAGGCATGTGCTACGCCGAGATCACCATCCGCACCGCGAAGCACGATTTGCACTCCGGTGAATACGGCGGCGCCGCGCCCAACGCGCACGAAGAGCTGTGCCGCTTGCTCACGCGGCTGAAGGGAACGGACGGAAAAATCAACATTCCCGGACTCTATTCCGCGGTGAAGGCCCCGAGTGCCCGCGAGCGGGCTCTGTGGAAACGACTCCCCTTTCGGGAAACGGAGTTCCTGCATCGGCGCGTGCAGGCGAAGGCGCTCACCGGATTGAAGGGTCGCTCGGTGTTCGAGCGCCTCTGGGCGCTGCCGACGTTCGAGATCCACGGGATCACGGGCGGTTTCACGGGGGTGGGAGCGAAGACGGTCATCCCCGCCGAAGCCACGGCCAAAGTCAGCTTGCGCCTCGTCCCCAACCAGAAAATGAAGACCGTGGAGCGTCAGGTGGCGGCCGCGATCAAACGGCTCGTTCCCAAGTACGTGACGGCGACCGTGCGCTTCCTCCACGGCGCCGATCCGGCGCAGGTCAAGATCGATCACCCCGCATTCCAGCTGCTCGATCGCGCGTTTCACGACGTGGTGGGCCGCGGCATCGTCGCCGCGCGGGCGGGAGGCTCGATCCCCGTCGTGCCTGCCTTGGGCCGGCAGGGTGCTCCCGTGCTGCTGACCGGAATCGGACTGCCCGATGACCGGTTGCACGCTCCCGACGAGAAGCTCGACCTGCAGCAGTTGTGGGACGGCGTGCGCGTCTTTCAGCGCTTCTTCGAGCTGCTGGGCCAGAGCGGGACCGCCAAGTAAGTTCGGTTTTCCTTCGTGACCGAGTGCACATCGGATGGCGGGCGGCGTCTCCCATATTGCCGCTATGCACCGTCCCCTCATGATTGCCGGCCTCGGTTACCTGGTCGTGTGCGCCGTTGTGGCAATCCGTCACGAGCCACGCCGGGCCCAATCCGTACCCACGCCGCCGCCACGCTCCTTGGCACTGGCGAGCTACGACGGTCGCATGGCCGAGTGGTTCGTGGCAATCAAGCCGTACTGCAACGCTGTGGAGGTCGAAGTCGCGCAACGGCAGCACCCGGCTCCGCAGACGGTGGTGGGGCAGGGCTATAGCGCGGCCTGCTATGCGTTGGGCGGCCGGATCGACTCCGCCCGGGCGGTGATTGACCGCCTGGCCGAAGGCGATCGGTCTCAGGCGGTGGGGATCCTCTTCAATGTGGGCCACCCGGTGGCCGACGCGGGTGACGATCGCTCGGCGGGCCCGATCATGGAGCTGGTGCTCGAGTACTGGCCCACCCAGTACATGGCGCTGTACCACGCGGGGATGTCGGAGTACGCCTTGGGGAAGCCGGCCCTGGCCCGGCAGCACCTCACGTCCTTCCTCCAGTACTACCACGAGGACGACGGCTGGACACATAACGCGCGGGACATCCTGGCGCGTCTCCAGTAGTGACCGATTCCACGTATTTCGCGAAGGGAACGCTGCTCCAGGATCGCTACGAGATTCTGGAGGAGATTGGCCGCGGCGGGTATTCCGTCGTCTATCGTGCCCGCGATCGCCGCATCAGAACAGACGTCGCGATCAAGCTGCTCGTGCCCCCACCGGCCGCGGCCAGACTGGCTCGCGAGCGCCTGCGACGCGAGGTGCAGGCCGTGCGACAGCTCAGTCACCCGGGGATCGTCCAGGTCTTCGATGTCGCGGAGGACGGCCCGTGGGGGTTCGTCGTGATGGAGTACGTGGCGGGACCCGATCTCGCCGTGCGGGTTCGCGACCAGGGACCGCTCGACGCGCCGTCTGTCGCACGGCTGGGGCGCGAGGTTGCGGACGCGCTTGCAGTCGCGCATCGGTGCGGCATCCTGCACCGCGACGTCAAGCCGCAGAACATTCTGCTCGCTCCCGACGGGCGGGCGCGCCTCACCGACTTCGGATCAGCCCGGTTGGCGGGAATGGCGACGCTGACGCAGACCGGCGGACTGGTGGGGACGCTCGACTATGCCGCACCGGAGGTTCTGGCGGGCGCCCGCGCCGACGCGCGATCCGAAGTGTACGCGCTCGGCGTCACGCTGTTCTACGCGCTAACCGGCTCGCTCCCACCGCGCGCGGGTCGTGGATCCGCGGGACCGCCTGGCGAGGGCCACCACCCCGCCAGCCGCCGGGCCGACGTGCCACGATGGCTCGATCAGACGGTGGCGCGGGCCACCAACCCCGATCCCGGGGAACGGTATCCGTCGCTCGGTCTGTTCTCCTCCGCGCTCGACCCTGACGCCGAGACCGAGCTCGGCGTGGCCCCGCCGCGATCGAGCTGCGTAATGTGCGGCGCGGCCGAGCCGTTCGGCCTCGGCGTCTGCCCGCGCTGCGCACGGCGCGCCGATGGCGCCGATGACGTACTCGTGTTCGTCGATCCACCATCCGCCCGCGCGCCGCGTCGCGCGGTACGCGACGCGCTCGAAGGCCGGTTGCCGAACGCGTCATCGACCGCGCAGCAGTCCCTCCTGGGAGGAGAGCGGCCGCTGTTGCGCGTGCCACGCGGCGCGGGTGAGCGCGTCGTCGAATTGCTCGCCGATCACGGGATCCCGGCGCGCACCGAAGCACTGGCCCGCCTGTGGCGCAGCGATGTGCCGACGCCGATCATGCTGCTCGCCGGCGCCGTGACGACTGGGGGCCTGGCCGCCGGCCTGTTGGCGTCGGCGCCGCTCCTGTTCGCCACCACGCCGCTCGTGGCGGTGAGTCTGGTGAGCCTGGCGACGTTCGGGCGTCGCACGCCCGTGTGGAACCCGAGGCCCGCCGCGCGTAGCGTTCTCCCGCAGGACGCCGAGCGGGACGCGGCGCGCACGCTGGCGGAGCTGCCGAACGGCACCGCGCGCGCGCTGCTGATCGATCTGCTGCGCCGCACCGCCGGGTCGCCGGTGGGGCCCGCGCTGGTCGGCGCGCTCGTCGTAGCGGCCTGCGCGGCGGCCCGCCGGCTCGCCGCCCTCGACCGTCATCTCGATGCCGGTGATGCCAACGTCGATCGGCTCACGAGCCGGCCCGAAGGGCTCGACGCCCTGGCGCGCTGCGAGCAGGGCCGCGACGCGCTCGTGCAGCGGCTCCTGGAGACGACGGCGACGCTCAGCCGCCTGACGGGGGATGCCGCGCTGCAGGCGGCGCTGCCCGATTCGCCGCTCGCTGCGGCGGCGCGCGAGCTCGCCGAGGAAGGTCGCCTCCAGGCCGAGGCGGCCCGCGAGGTCGAGGAACTGCTTACGGCTTCTTGCTGAGATTGCGCAGCCGGTTGATGTCGTGTTGCGTGAGACCCCTGCCGCCGTAGCGCTCCTCGGTCCAGGGGTCTCCATGCATGTGGTACCCGTTCTGCTCCCAGAAACCCGGGACGTCCGCGTCGAGCAGCGTCAGCCCGCGCACCCACTTGGCGCTCTTCCAGAAATAGAGATGGGGAACGAGCAGCCGGGCCGGCCAGCCATGCTCCGGCGTGAGCGGTTCGCCGTCGTGCGTCAGCGCCACGAGGTTCGCAGGCTTGTCGAGGTCGGCGAGCGGCAGGTTGGTCGTGAATCCCTGCTCGGCCGAAACGAGGCAGTAGCGCGCTTCCGGCCGCACACCGGCACGCTGCAACAGGGACTGGACCGCCACGCCGCCGAAGGCGTTGTCGAAGCGGCTCCACGTCGTGACGCAGTGGATGTCGCATCGCGTGGTGGAGCGAGGCAGGGCGAGCAGCTCGTCGTAGCGCAGCACGAACGGCCGCTCGACGAGGCCGTCCACGGTGAACGTCCAGCTCGCGAGATCGACCGTCGGAACGAGCCCGTAGTGGAGCACCGGCCACTTCTTCGTCAGGACCTGCCCGGGTGGGAGACGGTCCACCGCTACGAGAAGCGTCGAGGAACGGCGTCGGGGAGAGACGTCGAGGACCACCGTGCGGGGTCCCCCGACGGGTTCCCTTGACGGTCGTTCGTGACGAATTCCCTCGACGTGGTTTCGCAGTCAAAGGCCGACTCGAAGCCCTGCAGCACGGCGCGCACCGTTTCGTCCCACAGCGCTGTGCCCGGTGCGCCGACTCCAACCCGCTCCCGGGCGACCGAAGTCATGACGACGCCCGGGATGCCGCACGGCACGATGCGATCGAACGACGCGAGATCGGTCGTCACGTTGAGCGCAAAGCCGTGCCAGGTAACCCACTGTTTCACATGGATGCCGATGCTCGCGATCTTCCGTCCTCGCGTCCACACGCCGGTCAACCCGGGATTGCGCTCCGCGGGGATCGCCAGCGCGCCCAGCGCATCGATCAGTGCCTGCTCGAGCGTGCGGAGGTACCAGTGCAGGTCCGGTCGGTAGCCGTGGAGATCAAGAATCGGATATCCCACGAGCTGCCCCGGACCGTGGAAGGTGACGTCGCCGCCGCGCTCGACCTCCACGACGTCGACACCTTCAGCGTGCAACACGTGCTCGCCGCGCGTGGTGCGGCCCAGCGTCACGACGGGATCGTGCTCCAGGAGCAGCAGGACGTCGTGCGGCAGCCGGCCCGCGATGCGGTCGTGTGCCAGGCTGCGCTGCCACTCGAGCGCCATGCGGTACTCGGTACGGCCGGCCAGAATGACGTCGAGGGGTTTCGCGCTCATGCGGCCCCGCCTGTCACCGCGCCGGCGGACCGCGTCGCCCAGCGGCTGGCGGCGATCCCGAAACTCAGAGCCAGCGCGCCCCAGAGGATCAACCCCGCGAGGCCCAACAGGCGATCGGCGAGCGCGGCGAGGAACCCGATGATCAGCGCTCCCACGGCCGCCAGCACCGCGATCACACCGCGCTGCCACACGTTCTCGATCGGGCCACTGCGCCGCCAGCCGAAGAAGGCCGCCAGACTGAGCGACGCGATCATGCCGGCGAACAGCGGGTCCGAGAACGCCTGCTGGTAGGCGGCGGCTTCGAGGTGACTCCGCAGCTGGCTCACGACGACCTGCGCCAGGGTCATCACGGCTCCCCCGAGCCCGGCACCGGTTGCGATCGCCCCCAGTCCGACCGCGACTGGGTCCTTCGCTGCATCACTCAGATATTGATCGCCCGGCCGAGCGAATCGAGGCAGGCTTCCGCTACGGCCTCCGACATCGTCGGGTGCGCGTGGATCGCGAGCTCGACCTCTTCGACGGTGTACTCGTTCTCGCGTGCCACGGCCAGCTCGTGGATCATCTCTGACGCGTGGGCCCCGACAATGTGGGCGCCGAGAATCTCACCGTAGCGCTTCTCGCGCAGCACTTTCACGAATCCCTCCGTCTCCCCCGTCCCGCGGGCCCGGCCGTTGGCGGAAAAGGGGAACTTTCCAGCGACATACTCGAGCTTCCGCTCCTTGCATTGCTCTTCGGAGAGTCCGATGCTCGCGACCTCGGGATGGCAGTAGGTCACGCTCGGCACGTTGTCGTAGCGGAGCGTGTGGGGCTGCTTGCCGGCGAGGCGCTCGGCGACGATGATCCCCTCGCGGCTGCCCTTGTGCGCCAGCATCGGCGGACCGGCCACGTCGCCGATCGCGAAGTACCCCGGTGCCGTGGTCTGGAGGCTCTGGTCGACCTTGATGAAGCCCCGGTCGGTCAGCTGGATACCACACTCCTTGAGTCCGATGTTCTCCGTATTGACCGCCCGGCCCGCTGCCATCAGGACAGCGGCCGCCTCGACCTGCTGTTTTCCGCCGTCCGCCTCGACGTCCAACACGACTTTGTCCTTGGCGACGGCGGCCTTGGTCACTTTGGCGCCTGCGATCACGGTAATGCCACGCTTGCGGTAGCTCTTGGCGAGCTCGGCCGACGCCTCGGCGTCCTCGAGCGGGAGAATGCGTGGCAGGGCTTCGATCAACGTCACCGGCACCCCGAAGGCGTTGAAGATGTCGGCGAACTCCATGCCTACGGCGCCCGCCCCGATGACGGCGATCGACGCCGGGAGCTTCTCGAGCAGCAGGGCCTCGTCGGAGGAGATGACGGTCGTCTTGTTGATCTCGAGCCCGATCTGG
>DASTHG010000505.1:0-4082 GCA_035718325.1 Gemmatimonadales bacterium
ACCGCTCTGGCCGTCGATCGCGAAGGCGCTGACCGCGCCGTATTCGTCCTCGTGCACCGCGTAGAGCACCCGGCCATTCGGGTGCAGCGCGAGGAACGAGGGACTGGGGCTGGCGTTAACCGCGGCGACGGACCGCAGTGCCCCCGAGCGCGGATCCATGCGGAGCAGATAGATCCCATCTGATCGGTTGGCGTCGGTATACGTCCCGACGTAGAGCAATTGCTCGTCCACCGGCGACTCCTGAAGCCATGTGAGACGCTGCTGGCCAGATGCGATCCCGACGAGGCCTGCGCCCGCTGCGGTCAGGAAGTCTCGTCGCGACGGTTCATGCGGTTCGGTCATTGGACAGAACAGGATACGTGTTGCAACGTTTCGGGCTAGATGGCTGCGTTCCCCCCTGCACAGACACAGGATCTTCGCCGAGTCATCGGATTCTCCGGTGGCATCGCGATCATCGTCGGCATCACGATCGGGAGCGGGATCTTCCGCACGCCGCCGACGATCGCCGGGCTCGTCCCCAACGCGCCCGTCATCATGGCGCTGTGGATGGCCTTCGGGCTGATCAGCGTGTGCGGGGCGCTCGCTCTGGCAGAGTTGTCCACCATGCTCCCCAAGGCGGGGGGCGTGTACGTGTTCCTGCGCGCGGCTTACGGCGATGCCGCCGCCTTTGTATTCGGCTGGCTGTATGTGCTGGTGACGACGCCCACCACCGTGGCCGCACTGTCGGTCGTCTTCGCGGAATTCCTGCTCAATCTGCTCGGCATTGCCGGTGACCCCCTACGCGTGCAGCTGATCGCGATCGCCGGCATCATCGCGCTGACCGGCGCCAACGTGATCGGGACCCGCGTGGGCGCCGCCGTGAGCGAGGTGACGACGCTCGTGAAGGTGACGGCACTCGCGGCGATCATCCTCGGCGTGTTTTTCCTGGGACACGGCAGCGTTACCAACCTGACCGAGGGCGGTGCCGTGCCCGGCGGCGGCCTGGCGCGCGCCGTCGCATCGGTGATCTGGACCTACGACGGCTGGATTGCCGTCAGCATGATCGCGGGTGAAGTCGTGGCCCCCGAGCGCCTGATGAAACGGATCATCATCGTCGGAATGCTGCTCATCGTCACGCTGTATGTCGGCGCCAACCTCGCCTACTTGTATATGATGCCGATCAGCGTCATGGCGCAGCAGAAGGAAGCCATCGCGCGCACCGTGATCACGGCGATCGCGGGACCCGCCGCCGGCGTCGTCATCATGCTCGCCATCATGACGAGCGTGTTCGGCGCGCTCAACGGCAACCTGCTGGCCAAGCCGCGGGTCGCCTACGCCATGGCGCGGGACGGCTTGATCTTCTCGTTTCTTGGAGCCATTCATCCGCGCTGGTCCACCCCCTGGACGGCGCTCGTGATTCAGGGCCTCGTGGCGGTCATCATGGTCGTCGTTCTCAAGGATTTCGATACGCTCACGACGTACTTCGTGGTCGTGGAGTGGGCGGCGCTGATCTTCGCCGTCGCCGCGGTGATCGTGCTGCGCCGGAGGATGCGGGATGCGCCGCGGCCGTTCCGGACTCCCGTCTATCCGTGGTCGCCGCTCATCTTTGTGGCCGGTACCGTGGTGGGGCTTTCGGCGATCGTCTGGGGAGCGCTCCAGGCCGGGAACGTCTCGCCGATCTACGGGCTGGGCATCGCCATAGCCGGATTCCCCGTTTACTACGTGTGGAAACGATTGCAGAGGAGCGCATGAAAAACGTCGTTGCGACCGGGAGAGCACCCAAGCCGGTTGGTCCCTACTCACAGGCCGTCATCGAAGGAGACTTCATCTTCGTCGCCGGACAGGGACCCATCAATCCCGAGACCAATGCCAGAGAGCTGGGCGACGCGCGGTCGGAGACGAAGCGCGTGTTCGAGAATATCCGGGCGATCCTCGAGGCTGCAGGCTCATCGCTCGATCACGTCGTGAAGTGCAACGTGTACCTGCGCGACATCAACGATTTCGCCGCGATGAACGAGGTGTACGCGACCTTCTTCTCGGCGCCGTTTCCCGCGCGCACCACGATCCAGGCGGGTGCCTTGCCGGGGGGCATTGCCGTCGAGATCGAGTGCATTGCGAAAAAGGCGCGGTAGTGGACGCACTCGATCTCGACACCCCTGCCCTGTTCGTCGATCGCGACGTGCTCGAGCGCAACATTGCACGCATGCAGGAGCAGTGTCGGGGCTGGGGGGTCGGACTCCGGCCGCACGTGAAGACCCACAAGATTCCCGAGATCGCGCAGCTGCAGCTCGACGCCGGCGCCATCGGGATCACGGTCGCCAAGGTGGGCGAGGCGGAAGTGTTGCCCGGCGATGATGTGCTGGTTGCCTACCCGTTGGTGAAGGCCAAGCTGCCTCGTGTGCGGGAGCTGGCGCAGACGCGCCGCGTCACGGTTGCCGTCGATTCGGTCGACCTGGCTCGCGATCTGCAGGGGATCGCCACGCTGGTCGAGATCGATGTCGGTGTGGGTCGCTGCGGCGCGCAGTCCCCCGAGGAAGCGGTCGCGATCGCGCGGGCCTGCTCCGATTTCCGTGGCATCCTCTATTGGCCGTCCTGGCTCGACGAGACAGGCTTCCAGGCGGCGTGCATCAGGATCGACACGGTGCTGGCTGCGCTCGCCGCGGCAGGGTTCGAGGCGACGATCGTCTCTGGCGGTTCGACGCCCGGTGCCGCAAAAACACCGCTCGTGCCACGGACCACCGAGATCCGGCCCGGCACATACGTCTTCTATGACGCGAGCAGTCTCGCGACCCGGCTGTGCGTCGAAGCGGACTGCGCGCTACGCGTGCTCACTACCGTCGTCAGCACTGCGGTCCCGGGCCAGTGCGTGATCGACGCCGGGTCCAAGACGCTGTCGAGCGATGCGACGGTCGGCGCGGGAACGTTCGGTCACTTCGTGGGGTGCCACTGGACCCTGCGCAAGCTGAATGAGGAGCACGGCTACGTGGAAATCGACGGGCCGGCCCGTGTGGGAGAGAAGGTGTGGCTGGTGCCCAGCCATGTCTGCCCGACGGTCAACCTGCATGACGAGATCTGGTACGGCCGCCGCGGCCGAGTCGAAGGATCGTGGAGAGTCGCTGCGCGCGGGAAGGTGCGTTAGCGCCACGCCATGCCGCGGTACGACTCTGCCACCACCCAGGCGCCGGCCGTCAACGCCCAGGAGTCGACAAACTCGCTCCACTGGAAGGCGTTGGGGCCCGCCACAACGACCGGGAGCCACACGAGCAGCGTGAACAAACCGACCTGCAGCGCCGAGAGCGTCGCTGCCAGCCGTGGGACCACACCGATGAGCACTGCTCCTCCCGCCGCGATGAAGGCACCGCCGGTGACGGATGCCCACGCCACATGCCACGGTAGCCAGCCGGGGACCAACGCGGCCGTGTCCTTGAGATAGATGAAGTGGGCGACGCCGAAGGGGATCAGGGCCAGGCCGTAGAGCACCCGTGCGATGCGCAGACCGTTGTCGCCCGTAGGTAAAGGGAAACGCGGCCCGCCCTGGTCGGCGGCCAGCCAGGTGTACAGGACCCAGGCGGCCGCCGCCATAACGGCTGTGTCCCCACACCCCCACCACGTATCGAGAGCGGCCGGAGCGAAGAAGATGTGCGACAGCCTGATCAGCACGAGCCACCCGAGGAAGTAGGTGAGCAGCACGCGGGAGGAGGCGGCGGCTGAGCGGCGCCAGAGCAGGCCGATACCCGTCGCCAGCGAGACGAACGCGCAGAGATAGACCAGCGCCGCGCGCGCCGGCAGTCCTTTGGGTACGCCCGACCACGTCGGGGGGAAGTCGGCCTGGATCAGACCGAGGACGCCGAGCGCGATCATGGTCGCCGCGAAGACCACATGGCTCACGCCTGCGAAGCGCATCGCCCGTGCTCCGGCACTATGTATCGTCACTGGTCCTCCGCTCCGACGTTCGCGCCATCCTCAAGACTCCTTGCCGAGGCGATGTATGCGCAAACAGTACTACTTTCGCGAATCCGCGCGAGGACTGTTGGCCTGGGACGTCGACCGCCTTGTCCAACTGTCGAGTGCGTTCCCGCGCAAGATGGTCCCGCTCAGCGCGA
>DASTHG010000506.1:0-5061 GCA_035718325.1 Gemmatimonadales bacterium
GTGCGCGATTTACATCGGCAGCACCTCGCTCGCGCCGGCTTCCAAAGAAGGCGAGCCGAAGTGTAACTGAGCTTTCCCAGGCCTTAGCGCGGCACGAGAATCACCGACTGCACTCGCAAGTCCGGCGGGAGCGGCGGCTCATCGAGCGAGCCGCACTCCCGCTTCTTGCCGGGGGGGTACTCCATATGGAAGGCGAGCCCCGGCCGCGGCGCGAACCAGACGCGCAACTCGCAGTCCGATTCCGACGCCTCGGGTTGCCCGTAGGCCGATGCAAGCTGCGCCAGCGTCGATCCCACTCCGAATCCCTCGGCCGTCCGAGGGCCCGGTCCCAACACCTCCACCTTGCTGAGCGTCGCCGATTCGAGTGAATCGGACGCCAAGGCGGTGACCGTGGCGCCGCCGAGTCGCGCCGCTACGGAAGGCACCGGATAGCCGTCCGAGATCCCGACCCATCCGTACAACAGCTTCGGACATCCCCGCTTCAGCTCGGCGATCGTCTCATCCAGCCGGAACGGCCCCACCGAGTCGCCGCTGATGCGGGGGACCGTGCTGCCGCAATCCGGGATCGACGCGCGGTCCCGCACCAGCTGGCGCTTGAAGCGCACCGTATCGCGATCCAACGGGAATGCGGCGAGCGGCCCGGGAGGGCGCTGCCCCGGAGGCAAGGGCGGTGAAACGGCGCTGCCATGCGTCGTGTCGGGCGTTTGGGGCGGGGGCCGCGTCGGCGTCGAGTCCGGAGGGTGCGTCCGCGTCTCACGCTCCCGGCATCCGAGGGCCAGGCACCCCACGAGCAGCACCAGCGTGCGTCGCCTCATGCCTTGATCGTTTGCAGGGTGGCGAAGCGGGGATGCGCCCGGAGCGGGTCGAGGTCGGAATCATGCGCGATCCAGTCCCAATGACCGAAGCCGTTCTGGATGGCGCGCTCGAGGCAGTCGATGGCGGAGTCGTGCAACCCCAGCAACGCGTACACGCAGGCCACGTTGTACAGGACAGCGGAATCGTCCGGCTCCATCGCCACGGCCCGTTTTGCCCATTCGCGAGCTCGACTGGTGTCGCCGAGGCTCGAGAGGCAGCTCGCGCCAAGGTAGAGCGCGCGCTCGTCGTCGGGTTCGCGTTTGAGGCGCTGGTCGGCGAGCTCCACCGCCCGGCGCTGCGCGTCTCGTGCCTGCTCGGGCTGCGCGAGGCTGACGTAGACGCTCGAGAGCAGCGCGGGAGTCGCGTAGTCCTCGGGGCGGAGTCTCGCGGCGGACTCGAACCAGCGCGCCGCCTCGACGAGTCGTCCGACGGTGCGGCAGTGCCGCGCGAACTGGTAGTGGGCGTCGAAGTCGTTCCCCTTGAGCTCGAGCGCCAGTCGAAACGCGGCCTCGGCCTCGTCGTGCCGCTTGTTGAGCGACAGCGCGACGCCACGGGCCAGCTGCGTTTCCGCCAGCTCGGGGGCCAGCTGCACGGCGCGTGCGCTCGCGTGATCGGCTGCCTGCAGATGTGCGTCGGTCGAGACCCAATAGGCGAACAACATCGAGTGGGCGTCGGCGATCCCCGCGTGGGCCAGCGCGAATTCCGCATCGGCCTGGATGGCGTCGCCGTACATCTCGATCGCGAAGTCCTGGCTGGTCCGTCGGATCTGGCTCGAGACGTGGCGGGCGCGCAGATACGGATCGACGGCGCGGTCGTTGGTCGTCGGGACGTGATCGAGCGCCGCCTGCTCGCGCGCCGTCGGCGCCGCGCCGAGGGTTTCGAGCACGCGCGCCACGATGGCGTGCAGCCCCTGCAACAGCTGCGCCGGTCGGCGGTCGAGCAGCTCGGTCCAGTACTCTACGCCGTCCGCCGCCTGGACGAGCCGCGCCTGAACGCGGATCACGCCCCCCAGCGTGCTGACGCTGCCGTCGAGCAGCGCCCGCGCATCGAGCATGCGGCCCTGATCGGCGAGACTGGAATGTCCGAACAGCGCGGCCGTGGCGCCACGCGACGCGACGTGCAGGGCCGCCACGCCGGTCAGCGCGCCGTGCAGGTATTCCGTGAGCCCGTCGGCGAGATAGTCTTTCTCGGAATCGCCGGTCGCATTCGCGAGCGGCTGTACTGCGAGCGATGCGGGGTTCACTCGCCGCGACGCCGGCCCGCGGGGCCCGAGCGGCGCTTGCGGCCGCGCCGCCCGTCGTCGAGCGCGCGCGCCATCAGATCCTCGATCGCCCCGCTGGGATCGAACTCGGTGAATCCGAGATTGATCTTGAGCTGGTACTTGCGGATGGTGCGGTTATTCCACTCCTGCACGTTGTATTGCAGCCGAGTGGCGATGATCGGCGCCTTGTCGCTCGTCGCGTCGACGGCCATCGCGGCGAACGACCCGCCTTCGATCCGCGCCAGGAGATCGGAGTCGCGAAAGCTCCGCTTCAGAATCTCCGCCACGGCGCGCAGCACGGTGTCGCCCTCATCGTAACTGGCGATGGTATTGATCGACTTGAGCCCCCCGATGTCCGCCGCGACGATGAGGAATTGCCCTTTTTGGCGCTGCGCGCGCTTGATGTACGGCTCGCCCAGGGTCACGAAGCCACGGCGGTTGTACAGTCCCGTGAGGCCGTCGATGAACGAAAGGCTGCGGAGCGCCGTCTGCAGATTGGAGATGTGCACCGCTGAGCGGATCGCGCGCGCGAGGATCTCGGCGCCGATCTTTCCCTTTTGCAGGAAGTCTTGGGCGCCCGCCTGCAGGGACTGTGTGGCGAGCTCGTCCTCGCCGCGGCCGGTGAGGGCGATGATCGGTGTGTCTTCGTGGCGCTCGCGGATCCGGACCAGCGCATCGAGCCCGGGCGCTTCGGGGAGCGAGAGATCGAGCAGCACCACGTCGACTTCACGCGACTGCAGATGCTCCAGCCCCTCCGCCAGGCCGGTTACGTGAGTCAGCGCGTACGGCTGGGACCCGGAGATCGCCGGGATCACCTCACCCATCGTTTCCTGAAGCAGCTGGGCGTGACGCGGATTGTCCTCGATCAACAGGATGCGGATCGACTCAGTGCCGATATCCGCCAACGCTGCCCGTGCCGCTCGGCCGGATATACGCGTCAGGACTCCTCCAGGGGTGTGGTGCGGCCTCCGACCTACGGTAATTTCCGGGTTATGAGCGCCTGGCGCCAGTCGCGCGTGGCCCTGACCATCCTTGCGGCGAGTGGAGCGCTGGCCGGCGGCTGCACACATCCCTGGCCGTTCGACGCGGGGAAGCCCGAGCAGGTCGGCCCGCGCGGGCAGGAGGTCCCGCGCCGCCTGACGTTCAACCCGGGCGACGACCGCGACCCGAGCGTGCGGCGCGGATCGATCACGTACAGCCGCCTCGACCCCGACGAGCGGGGGGAGGAACGTTGCCTCGCCACCATTCCGGTGGACGGCGGAACGATCCTGGCGGAGACCTGTCCCGGACCGCCGCGCACGCCGGCGGACACGCTCATCGATACCTGGGTGCAGCCGTCGCTCTCCGCCGATGGACTGGAAGTCGCCTACCTGTGGCAGGAGGGGTCGCTGCTCGGAGTGCTCGGCTTCGAATCGACCAGTATCGTGGTGGCGCCGGCGTCCCAGCCGGACAGCAGCACGCTGCGCTGGCCGATCGTCTGGACGGCACCCAGCGGCCGGATTGCGGATGCTGTCAGCGCGATCAGCTGGGCCGACGATCGCACGCTGCGGTTCCTGATCGGCTACGAGTTCATCTTCAAGGTCAAAGGGGGCGGCCAGATCCGCTACACCGACACGACGTTCGAGTCGTTCGCCCTGGCCCAGCTCGACGCCCGGACGGGCGCGTTCTCGATCGTTCCCGGCGGCCAGGACGTGCTGGCGTACGCACCGGCGCCGGACGGCGGATTGTGGCTCGTGAAGCACGGCGCTCCTGCCACCCTGTTGCACCAGGCGCCGGGTGCCGACACCGCGAACGTGGTGGGCGCATTCGCGGACTCCGTTACCGTGCTTGCCAATGTCGGGGATCTCCCGGTGGCGATCACGGCGGCGTCGGATTCGACCGTCGTCTGGCTCGTTCCCGGCGATTCGCTGCCGCACTCGCTCGTGGTTGGATCGGGCGTAGGGCCGGTGACCGGCATCGCGCCGGTTCCCGGGACGCGGCGGTTCATCGCCGTGGTGGAGCGGGGCAGGGACCTCTTCGGGGACCCGGCGAACCTCTGGTTATACGACCTGCCGTGACCGTATCCGCATGACGGCATTTGCAGGTCGCGAAGTGAAACGCCCGGTCGTAATTTCCCGGTCGCGATGAGCTCCACTCCCGAGCAATACGGCTTCGATCACCCCTCCCACTCGAACCTCGAATCTCGAGTGCGCGCGGCGCTGGCGGGCCGCTACGCCGTGGAGCGGCGCATCGGCAGCGGCGGGATGGCGACGGTCTACCTCGCCGAGGATGCGCGTCACCAGCGCCAGGTCGCAGTCAAGGTGTTGCGCGTCGAGCTGGCCTCGGCGCTGGGGTCGGAGCGGTTCCTGCGCGAGATCCGCATCGCGGCAAAGTTGCAGCACCCGCACATCCTTCCCCTCCTCGACTCGGGCGAAGCGGACGGGCTGCTCTACTACGTGATGCCGTTCGTGCAGGGCGAATCGCTGCGCCAGCGGCTGCAGCGCGAGGGTTCCCTGTCGATCCCGGACGCGGTGCGCATTCTTCGCGATGTGACGGACGCGCTGGCGTACGCGCACGCCCAGAATGTGGTTCATCGCGACGTCAAACCCGACAACGTCATGCTGAGTGGCCGCCACGCCGTGTTGATGGACTTCGGGGTGGCGAAAGCGGTGAGCCAGGCGGCGCAGGAGGGCGGCACGAGCACGCTCACCACGCGCGGGCTCTCCATTGGGACGCCTGCCTACATGGCACCGGAGCAGGCGCTCGCGGATCCGCAGCTCGACCATCGGGTGGACATCTACGCCGCGGGGGTAGTGGCGTACGAGCTACTCGCCGGTGTGCTGCCGTTCGATGCGACGACGCCCGAGGCGATGTTGTCGGCGCACGTGACGCAGAAGCCGCTGCTGCTGACTGGGCGGCGCGAGGGGATCCCGGCCGCGTTGGCCGAATTGGTGATGCGGTGCCTC
>DASTHG010000507.1:0-3533 GCA_035718325.1 Gemmatimonadales bacterium
ACACCAGCGTGGCGCCGCCTGCGACATAGGTCCCGAACGTACTCGTTCCGACGGCGAGATACGGCTGCGACACGTAGTCGAGCGACAGGCCGGGGCTGTACGGCGTCACCCGGGTATCGCTCATCACCGGCAGCCCGGTGCGCGCGTCGGCGAGTTTCGCCTGCAGCGAGTCGGGCTGCCGCGTCGTCAGCGGCAGTACATCAGCCCCGGGCCCGGGGAGGGGCGCGACCGGCTTGCCGGCGAGCACCGCGGGATCCTTGATCGCATACAGCTTGTAGCTGCTCGAGTCGTAGGCCGTGAAGACGAGCTCACCGGTCTGCTGGGCCACGGAGATCACGGGACTGAGCGACGTGATACCGCTCGCGCCGACGAACAGGTTCGTCACCTGCGTCACGTTCTCGGTCGCCACCTCTATGCGATAGACGTTGTCGACGCCGCCGCGATCGGAAACGAAGAACAGGCTCTTTCCGTCGGCGCTCCACTGCGGGCTGATGTGTTTCGCCCCCTGGAACGCCTGCAACCGGCGGATATTGCCCGTCGCGAGATCGAACAGCGCCAGCTGATACGTCCCTGCCTTCAGGTCCGCGGTGTCGGTGTCGAAGCGGTCGGTGACGAAGGCGAGCGAGCGGCCGTCCGGAGACCAGACGGGTTGCAGATCGGCATAGAGGTCGTTCGTGAGCCGGCGCTGCGCTCCCGTCGCGACATCATAGAGGAAGAGATCGGTCCACCCGTCGACCTGCGCCGAGAAGGCTACGGTCTTGCCATCGGGGGACCAGGTCGTACTGAAGATCTGTCCCAACGTGGGAAAGCGGACTTCCTTCTCTGTCTTGCCCGACTTCACGTCCAGGATCGTCAGCACGGGGCGACCCTTCTCCACGACGCCGAACGCGAAGCGATTCCCGGTATTGTCCCAGGCTCCTGCCGAGCTGATGAACCCGACGCTTTCGTAATGGGGGTCGAGCGCCGTATTGGTGAGGGTACGCTCGACCTTGCCGGTCGCCACGTCGGCGAGGAAGAGGTCGATCGAGAAGAGTCCCCGTTCCGAGAAGAACGCGATATGGCTGCCGTCGGGGCTCAGCGCCGGAGCGACGTTGAGCTGTGCACGGGCGTGCTCGGAAGCCACCGGCGTGCCATATGCCGTGGGGAGCCCGGTGCTTCCTTCGAGCGGTTTGTAGGCGGCGCGCACGGCGTCCTGCCAGTCGTGCGAGAGTGAGTCGATCTTCTCCCCGGACAGCTTCTCCAGCTCGAGCGTGGTGTTGCCGCTCCGCCCGGCGGACTTGAGCAGCATCGGCACGACCGCCTCGCCGTAGCGGCTCGTCAGATACGCCCAGAACGCCTGTCCCCAGCGATAGGGGAAGTAGCGGGGATCGTCGAGCTGGCGGATCGACGGGATCTTGTTGCGCTGCACCGCGTCGCGCAGCCACATCCCCGTGTTGGGATCGACGGGACCGAGCGACAGATACTCCGCCATACCTTCGATGAACCAGAGCGGCAGGCGGGTCGCCGAGGGCAGCGCACCCGAGCGTCCCGTACCCGTGATGTCGTACTGGAAGGCGTGGACCAGCTCGTGGCCGATGACGTGATCGGTTTCCGAGAGCGGGCCTGCGAGCGGCAGCACGATGCGGCGCTTCAGAGCTTCGGTGACGCCGCCGGTGCTCTCATCGAGGTCGCCCTCCACCACGTTGGTCTGCTCGAAGTGCGGGTGGCTGGCATACAACACGAGCGGTTGCGAGCCGCGCAGCTGGTGGCCGAGCAGGGAGGTAAAGCGCGCATACCAGCGCTCCGCGATGCGCGCCGCCTCGGTCGCGGCCTCACGCTCTTCCGGATAGAAGTAGACCCGGAAATGCTCGGTGTTGAGGACCTGGAACTGCAGCGTCTCGTACTGCACTTTGTTGCGCCCGAACCCCTGGGCCTGGCTCACCACCGGGATCGACAATCCCAGGGCGGTGGCTACCATCACCATCCGGCCTGCGTTCACTGTGTTCACCTCTTTGTACGACGCTGTGGAGAGTGGCGAATGCCCCCACCTGATACCACGAAGTTCCACTTCGGTTCGTATGTTCCCTGGGCGGGCTCAGAACGGGCCTTACTGAATCATGACCTGAACGGCTCCACTTGACCACCTACGCCAGGCGTCTCGGTCTTTTTTCCGCCACGATGGCCGTCATCGGGGGCATCATCGGCGGCGGCATCTTTCGGACGCCCGCCTCGGTCGCCGAGCGGGTGGGGACCGCGCCCCTGTTCCTGACGGCCTGGGTACTCGGCGGGTTGGTCGCGCTCGCCGGGGCGTTTTGCTATGGTGAGCTCGGCAGTCGCCGGCCCAAAGCCGGTGGCGGTTACGTCTACCTGAGAGAAACGCTCGGTGCGTTGCCCGCGTTCCTCTACGGCTGGGCACTGTTGTTCGTCATCGGCTCGGGAGCGATCGCCGCCGTCGCGAAGACGTTCGCTGGATACTTCCTCGCGCTGACCGGTCTTCCCGAAACCCTGACAGTTCCCGTCGCCGTCGCGGCGATCGTCCTGCTCGCGGGCATCAACTATGTCGGTGTGAAGCCCGCCGCCATCACGCAGAACATCTTCACGATCTTGAAGCTCGCCGCGCTGGCGGCTCTCATCGCTGTGGGTCTGACCTTTGCCATCCCCTACCGTCCCCTACCGTCCCCTGCCGTCTCGGCGGGTGTCGGCGGCGTGGTGGTCGCCCTCGGTGCCGCGCTCGTCCCGATCCTCTTTACCTACGGCGGCTGGCAGCAGACCAATTTCATCGCCGAAGAAATCATCGCACCGGAGCGCAATCTGCCGCGCGCCCTGGTGCTCGGTGTGATCGGTGTGGTCACGGTGTACCTGCTCGCCAACATCGCCTACCTGCGCGTCCTCGGATCGGCGGGCCTGGCGCAGAGCACGGCGCCCGCCGCCGACGTGATGCGCGGGCTGCTCGGGCCCGTGGGGTCGACCATCATTTCGGCCGGCATCACGGCGTCCACGTTCGGCTTCCTGAACCTGGTGATCCTCGTCACGCCGCGCGTGTTCCAGGCGATGGCGGCCGACGGCGTGTTCTTGCCGCGCCTCGCCGCGCTGCACCCGGTGTATCGCACACCGACTGCGGCGATTCTGCTCCAGGGCGTGTGGTCGATCGTGTTGACGCTGAACAAAAGCTTCACCGCTCTCGTCGATTACGTCGCATTCGGCGACTGGATCTTCTTCGGACTCACCGTGGTCGGGCTGTTCGTCTACCGGTCGCGCGGAGGCGACCCGCCGCCGTTTCGCGCGCCGGGGGGCATCTGGCTGCCGGGGTTCTTCGTCGCGGCGGCGGGGTATGTCGTCGCGAGCTCAGTAGGAGCCAATCCAGGAAATGCTTTGATTGGGACAGGTTTGATTCTTCTCGGAGTACCAGTCTACGTCTACTGGCGGGGGACCTCGAGGAAAAGGCTAGACGTCAAGGGAGACGCTTAGCGTCTCGGCGGCTCGGCGTCTACCTCGCCGTCTTGGCGTCTAGGCATCTTCGGTGAGGTATTCCTCGCGGTACATCCTGATCAGCT
>DASTHG010000508.1:0-6563 GCA_035718325.1 Gemmatimonadales bacterium
CTGTCGTCGGCCGACCCGGTGGGGCTGGAGCGGCTCGCCGACCGGGTGCTGGTGCTGCGCGCCGGGCGACTGGTCGTCGATGCGCCCGCGACGGCGTTGCTCGGCGGGCGAATTCTCGAGGTGGTGCTCGACGTCCCGCCCCGCGAGGCCCCCCCGGGTTTTCGGGTGACGGCGACCGGCCTGGAGGCCGATCTGGGCTGGCGCAGCGCAGAGTCGGCGCTGGCCGTGTGCCGCGCCCATAAGCTCCACGTGCGCGCCTCGCGCGTGCGTTTGAAGACGCTGGACGAAGCGACACACGAGGCGGACATGCCGCCGCGTTGACGGTGCGGGGGAGCGTTTCTACGTTTCGGCGACGATGCCGCTCCCGCCTTCATGACCCTGCGACTCTACAACACGCTCACGCGGGCTCTGGAGCCGTTCGTGCCGCTCGCCCCGCCGCGCGTGACGCTCTACACCTGCGGTCCCACGGTGTGGAACTATGCGCACATCGGCAACTTCCGCACATTCCTGTTCGAGGACCTGCTGCGCCGCTGGCTGGAGCACTCCGGCTACGACGTCTTTCACATCATGAACCTCACCGACGTAGACGACCGCACCATCACAGCGGCCGCCGCGGCGGGGAAACCGCTCACGGCGCACACCGAGCCGTACGCGCTGGCGTTTTTCGAAGACCGGGATTTCCTGCGGCTCGAGCCGGCGCACGTTTACCCGCGCGCGACCGGGTGGATCCCGGCGATGGTCGCGCTCGTCGAACAGCTGCTGGCCAAAGGCGTGGCATACGCGAGCGAGGACCACTCGGTGTATTTCGCGATCGACCGCTTTCCGACGTATGGGCGACTGTCGCGGCTCGATACGCGGGAGATCAAGGTCGGCGCCCGCGTGGCGAGCGACGAATACGCGAAGGAGAACCCGAGCGACTTCGCGTTGTGGAAGGCGGCGGACGCGACCGACGAGCAGGTCGGCGCCGCGTGGGATGCGCCGTTTGGCCGTGGGCGACCGGGGTGGCACCTCGAGTGCTCGGCGATGTCGCTGGGCGAGATCGGCCGCCGCTTCGGCGTGCAGACGCTCGATATCCATGCCGGCGGTGTGGACCTGATCTTTCCGCATCACGAAGATGAGATCGCGCAGTCCGAAGCGGTGTCGGGACAGCCATTCGCGCGGCTGTGGATGCACGGCGCGTTTCTCAATATCCGCGGCACCAAGATGTCGAAGCGCTACGGCAACATCCTCACGGCGCGCGACCTCAAGGACGAAGGGGTCGATGCCGGCGCGATCCGGCTGCTCACCTACCAGACGCACTACCGCAAAGAGCTCGATTACAACGACGACGCGCTGGCGGGAGCGCGCGACGCGTCGCGGCGCTTCGGCGTGTTTCGCGAGCGTCTGCTGTCGTCGGCACGCGGGAAGGGAGATGCGAAATTCGACGCGCTCGCCCAGGAGATCACGCAGCAGTTTCGCGAGGCGCTGGACGACGATCTCAACGCCCCACGGGCGCTGGCAGCGGTCAACGAATTTGTGACACAGGGCAACCGACTCATGGACGCAGGGTCGCACTGCGGCGCGACTGCAATCGCGGCGTGGAATCTGATCGACGGAGTGCTGGACGTCTGTCCCTCGCCCACGGAGCTCGATCCGGATTTCGCGAAATCGGTGGAGGCGAAGATCGCCGCGCGCGCCGCGGCACGGGCGGCAGGCAAGTACGCCGAGGCGGATGCGATCCGGCAGGAGCTGCGGGCGCAGGGAATCGAGATCGAAGACACCCCGCAGGGAACGAAATGGCGGCGGGTGTAGAGCCCGCCGCCACGCACACGACTTCCCCGTAGTCGTCCCGCTTACATGCCGGTCATTCCCATGCCCGGGCGCCAGGCGAACTGCGCGACGATGGCGCCGATCACGAAGTACAAGACGATGGCCACGATGATCACGACCGCCGTGTAGCCGACCGCCTTGTCTTCGGGTGCCTTCATGAGGACCGGCAGTCCGAGGAAGAGGAGGAAGCAGCTGTAGAGGGCGGCGAGCAAGCCCAGGAGGGCGATCGCCGGGATCAGATTGAAGATGCCGCCGACCCACGCCGCCGTGGACGAGTAGGCCGCAGTTTTCAACGCCTGTATCTGATTCTTCTGTCCGCCGAAGGTCGGGGCCAGGGCGTCGATGATGAGGGCCAGCACGAATACGCTCACCAGGCTGAGGGCGTAGATCACGACCCCGTTCCGCACGCTGATGCCGATGGGGTAGCGGATCGCGCCGACGAACGGCACGCTGAAGCCGAAGAGCGACCACCCGATGATGGTCGCGACCGGGCCGATCGCGGCAAGCGGGATGATGTACTTCGTGTAGAGACTGCCGGTCGTCGCCTCCTCGCCTGCGATCACCGGCCATTCGGTCTTCGGTTGCAGCAGAATGTTCTTCGCCCGCTCCATCAGACTCATGGGTAGTGCCTCCCGATCGGGTGCCGGCCGTAGGTGACTGGGTCGACCACCACCATGCCGCCGGAGCGGCGATTGCGCAACTCCCGTGGTATCGCATCTTCCGCTGCACCACCGTGCCTGGGAGGGATCGGATGCGTCGTTTGTGGTTCGCCTTGTGCCTCGCCGTCACCCTGGTGCCGCACTCGGCACGTGCCCAGATCTCGCAGCAGGCGTCCGACATGCTGCGGCGCATCTTCGCCACGCGGGATTTCGCGGGGACTCCGTTCGGCGGGGTGCGCTGGATCGACGGTGGCGCGGCGTACCTGACGCTCGAGCCGTCGGCACTGGCGCCCGGCTCGTCGGACATCGTCCGCTACGAAACCGCCAGCGGCGCCCGCCGCGTGCTCGTCTCGGCGCGTGCCCTCACACCCTCGAACGCGAAAGCTCCGCTCGACGTCGATGCGTACGAGTTCGCCCGCGGCGATTCACTGCTGCTCGTCTTTACCAACACGCGCAAAGTGTGGCGCCGCAACACGCGCGGCGACTATTGGGTGCTCAACACCAAGCGCGGCACGCTCAAGAAACTGGGCGGCCCCGACGCCGCGCCGTCGTCGCTGATGTACGCCAAGTTCTCGCCCGCCGGGGACCGCGTCGCCTATGTGCGGCGCGGCGATCTCTACGTCGAGCAGCTGGCGGACGGTAAAATCACCCGGCTCACGATCGACGGCGACTCGCTGCACGTGAACGGGATGACCGACTGGGTCTACGAAGAGGAGTTCGACCTGCGGGATGGATTCCGCTGGTCACCCGACGGCGCGAAAATCGCCTTCTGGCACTTCGACATGACCGGGGTGCGGACGTTTACGCTGATCAACGACACCGATTCGCTCTACCCCTATACCACGCCGATCCAGTACCCCAAGACCGGAACGCCCAACTCCGCCGTGAAAGCAGGCATCGTGAGCGCCGACGGCGGGCAGCCGACCTGGATTTTTTTCTCCGACGACCTGCGGGACAATTACCTGCCGCGCATGGAGTGGATCGACAACAAAGAGCTGGTGCTGCAGCGCCTGAACCGCCAGCAGAACACCGACCGAGTGCTGATCGCCGACGCGGTCACGGGCGGAACGCGCACCGCGCTGACGGAGCGCGACAGCGCCTGGGTGGACGTGGTCGACGACTGGCAATGGCTGGGCGGCAATGCGCGCTTCCTGTGGGTGAGCGAGCGGGATGGATGGCGGCACCTCTATAGCGAGTTGCGTCAGGGCGGATCGCCGACGTTGATCACCCGCGGCCAGTTCGACGTGATCTCCGTCGCCGCCGTCGACGAGCCGGGGGGGTGGGTCTACTACATCGCCTCTCCCGACAACGCCACGCAGCGCTACCTCTATCGCACCCGGCTCGACGGCAGCGGCGCCGCCGAACGGATCACGCCCGTGAATGCACGCGGGACGCACGATTACGATGTGTCCCCCGATGCGCACTGGGCGGTGCACCGCAGCTCACGGTTCGATGCGCCTCCGGTGACCGACCTGGTGCGCCTGCCGTCACATCAGGTGGTGCGGACCCTGGTCGACAATGCCGCGCTGCGGACTGCCGTCGACTCCCTGCACGAGCGCCCCGTCGAATTCTTCAAGGTCAAGGTCGGTGACAAGGTGTCGCTCGACGGCTGGATGATCCGGCCGCGCGATTTCGACTCCACCAGGACGTACCCGCTGTTGATGTACGTCTACGGCGAGCCGGCCGGACAAACGGTGCGGGACGCATGGTCGGGCCCGCAGGGGCTGTGGCACCGCATGCTCGCCGACCAGGGCTACGTCGTGGCGAGCGTCGACAACCGCGGCACGCCGGCGCCCCGCGGGCGGGCGTGGCGCAAAGTCGTGTACGGCCAGATCGGGGTGCTGTCGAGCCGGGAGCAGGCGGACGCGGTGCGGGCGCTGACTCGCTCGCGCTCCTATCTCGACTCCACCCGCGTGGGGATCTGGGGATGGAGCGGCGGCGGCTCGAGCACGCTGCAGGCGATGTTCCGCTATTCGGACGTCTACGCGATGGGCATGGCCGTGGCGCCGGTCCCCGACGAGCGGCTCTACGACACGATCTATCAGGAACGCTACATGGGGCTCCCGTCGGAGAACGGCGAAGGCTACCGGCTCGCCTCGGCGATCACGCACGCCGACGGACTGCAGGGGCACCTGCTGCTGGTGCACGGTTCCGGGGACGACAACGTGCACTACCAGGGCTCGGAGCGGCTCGCCAACCGGCTCGTCTCGCTGGGCAAGCAGTTCGACTTCATGGTGTATCCGAATCGGACGCACTGCATTTGCGAGGGACGGGGCACGACGCTGCACATCTACACGCTGCTGACTCGCTACTTGCTGGAGCATTTGCCCCCGGGCGGTAGGGGACGGTAAAGAGAGGCGACGGTAGGGGTGGTAGGAGTTAATGCTGGGCACCGTCTCCTACCGTCTCCTACCGTCTCCTACCGTCCACAGCACCAGTCCAATCCCAGCCCACGCCGCGAACGCGATCCATTCTGTGCTACTGAAACTACCGGGAATTGCCGGTACCACCTTCATCAGAACGATCGCGGCGCTCACCCCTACGCCCACGACGGCGACCCACGAGGTGGCGCCCACCCGTCTGCGCCGCACGATGAGCGCGACACACGCAGCGCACCACCCAAGGCCCGCCGCGAGCGAGCCAACCTCGGTGATTGGAATGAGCACGGCGTCGCCAAGGCACGCGGCGAGAACGGTGACGAGTGCGAGACCGATGACGGCGACGGCGGGTGTGCCGAAGCGGGGATGGACGCGCCCGAGCGCTGGGGGCGCCAGGTTGCGGCGCCCCAGGGCGAAGAGCAGGCGCGTTGCCGCGACGAAGTTGCCGTTGAACACCTTGATGAGAGAGAGCAGGGCCCCGGCGATGATCAGCCGGGCGATCGCGCTGGAGCCGAAGGCGCGCGCGAACACCGTGTCGGGGCCCAACCCCTGATCGACGAGCTCGTGCCACGGGGCCACGAGGGCGGTGGCCAGGATGACGACCACGTAGAACACGGCCGCGCCACTCACGGCCTGGGTCATCGCGCGGCCGAAGCCACCCGGATCGAAACCGGGCCGCGCCTCTTCCGCCGCTTTGCCGATCGACTCGAATCCCGTCATGAAGTAGGGGACGATCTGCAGCACCAGCAGTGTCGACAGGAGTGCGCCTCCGGTTCCGGGGTGGGCGAACAGGGGCGGTAATCCGGCCGGGTTTCCGCGCAGCAATCCGAGAGCGACGAACACGGCGACGCATGCCAGGAGTCCGATCGTGGTCGCCGTCTGCAGTCGCCCGCTCGAGCGGATGCCGCGATAGTTGATGAACCCGATCAGGGCTGTCAGACAGACACCGACAGCGAGGCGGGGCGCGTAAATCGTCCGCCCGGCTACCTCGTAGAGGGGCCAGTGGTTGATCCCGGGGAAGAGACGGGCGAGCAGGTTGCCGATGGCGACGGCTTCCCAGGGGCAGACGATGGCGTAGGCGAGCACCATGACCCATCCGGCCCCGAAGCTCACGACCGGCGGGAGCACCCCCTCGGTGTAGGCGACTTCTCCGGAGGCATCAGGGAGGTCCCGCACCAGCGTTCCGTACACGCGCGCGACCGGGAGCAGGCACACCCCGCCGATGGCGAAGGCCAGGATCGCCCCTGCGGGACCGCCCCGTCCCAGCCAGTCCCCCATGACCACGAGCCACCCCACGCCGACCATGCTGCCGAAGCCGAACGCGAAGTATTCGAGGGAGGAGAGGCTCTTGCGCAGTGGGGGAGGCATGGGCGTGCAATAGTATCGCCCCCCGTCCGGTCGATCCATATGTTTGCAACTGATATGCGCGACGGAATCGCAACGCGGTGAAAGGAGCAGCGACGTGCAACTGGCGATGATCGGACTGGGCCGCATGGGCGGCAACATGGTGCGCCGGCTAGTGGAAGGCGGTCACCAGCTCGTGGTGTACGACCAAAGCCCTGACGCCATCCGGGCACACGAGCAGATGGGGGCCAAAGGTGCCCGCGATCTCGCCGACGCGTGCCAGCTGCTCAGCGGCCGCCGCGTGCTGTGGATGATGGTGCCGGCCGGGCAGCCCGTCGAAAGCACAATCGAGCAGCTCACGCCGCACCTCGCC
>DASTHG010000509.1:0-3509 GCA_035718325.1 Gemmatimonadales bacterium
CCGGCGTCGCCCCCGACGGAGCGTTCGGGAAGGATTACACACACCCGCGCGCCTACGGGACATTCCCTCGCATCCTCGGTCTGTACGTGCGGCAGCAGCACCTGATGCCGCTCGAGTTCGCCGTGCGGAAAATGACGTCGCTCGCCGCCCAACGGGTCGGCCTCGCCGACCGCGGCCTGCTGCGTCCGGGGATGGCCGCCGACATCACCGTCTTCGACCCCGAGACGGTCAACGATCGCGCAACCTTCGAAAAGCCGCACCAGCCCTCCGTGGGGATTACCTACGTCGTGGTCAATGGGCAGATCGTGCTGCGGCGCGGCGAGATCACCTCCGCCCGTCCGGGTCGCGGGCTGCGCGGGCCCGGCTACGTGCCGTCCGATCGGCGCGGCCGGGGAGGCGCCGCGAGCGGATGACGCTGGGGCGGCTGCTGCTCGCCTGGGTCCCCGTGGCGATCTGGTTCGCCGCAGCCGGCTGGGCCGCGCATCGTGTGACCGGCGTCACCGTGAGTCCGGCCCCGACGGCGGGCGCGCTCACGGCCGCCGCGTTCGAAGCGCTCGTCGTCACGCTGTTCGCCTCGCTGTGGTTCGACAGTCTCGGCCACGGCGCGTGGTGGGTGCTGTTCGGTCTCGTCGGCCTGCTCGCGTCTGCCCTCTCGACGCGTCCCGCATTTGCGGCCGTGACATTTTCGGTGATGCGATATTGTGGTGCGGGCGCCATCCTCGCGTGGCGGCTCGGATGAGTACTTCTTCCCGGGAACCTTTCCGGGCTCGAGGCCTATCAGCCTGACTGTAGAGATCACGCGGCTTCCCTGAGCCCGTCGCCGTGGATTTCGCATTCGCGCCAGCCGCAGCACCGATTCACTCCAGACGCAAGGAGGCCTCATGACGACCTCGCTGGAGCAGGCGATCACACGCCTGGAGCGTTTTTTTTCTGTCCTCGATACGCGCCAGGGTGTGCTGGGTCGCCGACTGCTGGGGATTCCCCGCCCCGAAGATGAGCAGCTCGCGCAAGTGCTCGTCGGCGAGCGGCGTGCCCGGACGAAGATGGACGGTTCCATCGGCGGGTCATTGGTCACTACCGCCTGGGCCGCCTGGGAGATGATGGACCTGGGACTCGACGCGTTGCAGGGCAGCCTGGCGCGGCTCGTGTCCTGGGTGTTGACGTTCCTCGAGATGCCGCCCGCGTTGTCGGCGCCTTCGCCGCTCGCCCTGCCGAACGGGACCGTGCTCACGAGCGCGGAAGGAGCGACGTTCGCCGCGGAGTGCCTCGGCTTACGCGTCCTGCTGCGCGCGCGCCAGGATGCCCGGCCGCGCGTGCTGCGCCGCCTCGAGCGGGTGCTGAGTCTCTGGCCCAGCGTGCACAACGAGCTCGCCGCCAGCGCCCTCGGCGTGGTGGCGGTGGCACCGGTCCCCTACCATGACCGCCTCCCCGCCTGCGTCGGGCGGCTGGGTGAGAGCCAGCGGCCCGACGGTACGTGGGGTGACGCGAACCTGTTCCACATGCTCGAGTCGCTGCTGCTGGCCGGGATTCGGCCGGCTCGGGAGTTGATCTCCAACGCCGCGCCCGCACTGTTGGCGATGCAGCGGGAGGACGGCAGCTTCGATGAGCCGGCGAACGAAGAGCGGGCGCTGATCGGGCTCAAGTCTTTGCTGGTCGCGCAAGAAGCCTGACGGTAGGAGACGGAAGGGGACGGTAGGGGTTGTAGGGGTGAAGGCAAGAACGGCCGCAGCGACGCGCTCCGGCCGTTTTGCTTTTCCCTGCCGTCCCCTACCTCTCCTACCGTCCCCTACCGTCCCCTGCCATCTCCTACCGTCCCCTACCGTCTCCTCCATATTTCCCCTTCCATGACCGCCACCTCCGTCCGCCTCACCGCCTTTTCCCACGGCGCGGGATGCGCCTGCAAACTCGGGTTTTCCGAGCTGAGCGAGGTGCTGCGCCACATTCCCGTCCCGCACGACGCGCGCATCCTCGTCGATGCCTCGAGCCGCGACGATGCGGCGGTGTTCCAGCTGTCCCCGGAACGGGCGCTCGTTGCGACGGTGGACTTCTTCACGCCGATCGTCGACGATGCGTACGACTTTGGGCGCATCGCCGCCACGAACGCCTTCTCCGACGTGTACGCGATGGGCGGCGCGCCGCTGTTCGCGCTCAACCTCGTCGGCTGGCCGCGGGACCGGCTCCCCTTCGAACTGCTGGGCGAGGTGCTCCGGGGGGGCAGCGACGTCGCGCAGGCCGCCGGCGCGTTCGTGTTGGGCGGGCATTCGGTGGACGATCCCGAGCCGAAGTTCGGGATGGTGGTGATCGGCGAAGTGCACCCCGAGCGCATCGTCACTAACGCCCTTGCGCAGCCCGGCGACGCCCTGCTGCTCACCAAGCCGATCGGGACCGGGATCATCACCACCGCGCTGAAGCGCGACCTGGCCGACGCCGCGACGCTCGCCGGCGCGGTGACGGCGATGACGACGCTCAACGCCGCCGCCTCGCGGGCGATGCTGGCCGTCGGCGTGCACGCCGCGACCGACGTCACGGGCTTCGGGCTGCTCGGCCACTTGCATTCATTGCTGCGCGCCAGCGGCGTCGCCGCCACGCTCGCCGCCGCCACGGTCCCCGTGCTCGACGGGGCCCGCGAGCTGCTGGCGCGCGGCGCGGTGCCGGGCGGGACCAGGCGCAATCTCGAGAGCGTGCGCGAGGCGGTGCGGTTCGCGGCGACGATCCCCGACGGGGAGCGCCTGCTGCTCGCGGACGCGCAGACCTCGGGCGGCCTGTTGATCGCGCTGCCGCCGGAGCGCGTCGAGCGATTGCAACAGGCATTGGCGCGTGAAGGCCTGGCGGCCGCAGCTGTGATCGGCGCCGTCACGGCCGGGCCAGCGGGAACGATCGACGCCCGTTAAATCTCAGGGGACCATGAGCGCCATCCCGGAGTACCGGTCGCTCTCCCCCGACGCGCTCGATGCGCTCGAGCGGGCGGTGCGGGAGCGGCGCCGCGTCGCGTTGTCGCGCCGTGGCACCGAGTACGTCGTCGTGGCGGAGCAACTGCACATCGACGGGCGCAACGAAGCGCTCGATGCCCGGTTGCCGATGACCGGCGAGGTGCTGCGCTTCCCGCTGCGCGAGCTCGATCGCTTCTCCGTCCTGCCGTGAGCGCGCGCTGATGTTCACCCGCCTCCTCGTCGGCCTGGACGGAAGCCCACACGCCGACGCCGCGCTGGAGCAGGCGGTGGTCCTGGCGCGGCGCTTTCATTCCTTGATCATCGTGGCGGCGGTGGAGGAGTCCAACAAGGGCGGTGCCGAGGCGGCCGCGGCCCTGGTCGACCGGGGACGGTTCCGCGTCGCGGCAGCGGGGCTCGAGGCCAATGGGCAGCAGCAGCAGGGAGACCCGGATGTCGCGCTCGCCGAATTGGCGAAGGATGTGGATGCGGTGCTGGTGGGACGGCGCGGCGTCGATACCGAGCACGCGGGCCCAACGGCGCTGGGACACACCGCCGCGTCGCTGATCCGGCTCTCCGAGC
>DASTHG010000510.1:0-3995 GCA_035718325.1 Gemmatimonadales bacterium
CGCTGATCAACGCCTTGAAGAACGACAGTGACGAGCGCGTGCGTCTCGCGGCCGCCGAAGCACTCGGCCGCATGGAAGCGAAGAGCGCAATTCCTGCGCTCGCCGATGCCCTGAGCGACAAGAGCACGAGCGTCCGGCGCATCTGCGCCTGGGCACTGGGCCAGATGGAGGCCGCCGAGGCCGTCCCCGGACTCGCCAAGGCGACGGACGACGCGGATCGTGACGTGCGGGAAATGGCGACCTGGGCGCTCGGCGAAATGGGAGTCCGCGAGGCCGGACCGGTGCTGATTCGCCGCCTGCAACAAGACGCCGATCCTGAGATCCGCGTGCGTGCGGCGTGGGCGCTGGGCCAGATCGAAGACCACGCGGGCGTCGCGCCGCTCGGGGCGGCCCTGCGCGACGACAAGAGCACGGAGGTGCGCACGACTGCGGCCTGGGCGCTGGGGCAAATCGAGGACAAGGAGTCCGTTCCGCTGCTTGCCACTGCCCTGCGGGACAGCTCCGCAGAAGTTCGCGGGAACGCCGCGTGGGCGCTGGGGCAGATCGGGGCGGAGCACGCCCCCGACGCTCTCCTGGCGGCGGTGAAGGATCCCTCGGCCTCGGTGCGCCAGCGCGCCGCCTGGGCGCTCGGGCACATCGAGGATGCGAGTGCGGTCCCGACCCTGAAGGATGCGGTGCGCGACGCCGACCACGAGGTCAGCAAGACTGCGCTGTGGGCGCTCTCCCAGATGGACGACGAGACAGCGCGCGCAGCATTCATTGAAGTCTTGCGCAGCAGCGACCCGGAGATGCGGGCCGCTGCTGCCCGCGCCCTGGGCGGGGGTGGTGTCAATCCGTGGCCCTGGCCACAGCCCCGCCCCATGCCACGTCCGTTTCCGTGAACCTGGTGCGCCCCTCGAGCGTACTCGTTGCGGCAGTTGCTGCGCTGGGCTCTACTTTCGGAGCCCAGCGCAGTGTCCTGCCGTTCGGCCTGAAAGCCGGGCACCACGAGGTGCGTGTCGAGACGGCGTTGTGGACGCCGCGGGATTCGGGTCGCTACCCAGTGGTCATCCTCGCCGCCGGCGGACCGGCGGCGCTCGAGCAACCGTTCCCCGAGTACCTCGCTTCCCACGGATATACGGTCGTGCGCGCGCCCGGGACGAGCGCCGCGCGCGTGGCGCAGCAGTACGGCGACTCGACGGCGGTGGCGATCCTCACCTGGGAGACCGATACCAACGCCGTGGCGACAGTCGAGCGCGCCGCGGCGCGGCTTTCGATTCGGGTCGTCCGAGGAAGTGACCTGCGTGCCGGAGGGGGGCGGTTGCGGGTCGTGCTGCCGGCATCGCAAAGCCGTTCCGGCGCAGAAGCGCGGGGCTACCGGACGCTGTGCGCGGTGACGCAGGCGATTCTCAACGCCACACTCGAAGCGGCGCACCCCACACTGTCGCAATTGGCAGCGCGCTTGAAGGCGGCGGGTGTCCGGGAGGCCTATATTCGTGCTTCGTGACGCTCGAGATCCCCGCTGGCCTGACCGCCGCCCTCACGGGGCGCTACGAGTTGCGCCGTGTGCTGGGGCAGGGCGGTATGGCGACGGTCTACCTCGCCGCCGACGTCAAACACGGGCGTGAGGTAGCGCTCAAGGTTCTGCTCCCGGGACTCGCCGCGTTCCTCGGCGTGGAGCGGTTTCTCCGCGAGATCCAGATCGCCGCACGACTCACCCACCCGCACATTCTGGCGTTGCACGATTCGGGGGAGGCTGACGGCTTCCTCTTTTATGTCATGCCCTACATCGAAGGCGCATCGCTGCGCCAACAGCTCGGCGCGCGGCCCCGGTTCACGCCTGCCGAGGCACTTGCCATCGCCTCTCCGGTCGCCGATGCGCTGAGCTACGCCCATCGCATGGGCATTTTCCACCGCGACATCAAGCCGGAAAACATCCTCTTCTCCCAGGGCCATCCCATCGTCGCCGACTTCGGGATCGCCAAGGCGATCAGCACGGCAGGCGGTGCCAATCTCACGCGCACGGGATTCCCGGTCGGCACGCCGGGCTACATGAGTCCCGAACAGGCGGCAGGGCTCACCGATCTCGATGCTCGCACCGACGTGTACAGCCTCGCAGTAGTGATTTACGAGATGCTGGTGGGCGAGCTGCCGGGACGCTGGCCGACGGAGGATGCCGTACGCCAGGGAAGGTTTCTCGAGGCGCCACCCTCGCATCGGGCCACGTTGGCCGGATTGGGGGGGCGCCTCGAGGGTGGGCTGGTTCGCGGGTTGTCGACCCGACACGATCAGCGCACGCCATCGCCGCTTGCCCTGATCGACGATCTCACGGGCGTCGCTCAGCCTGCACCGCACCGCCGCTACAGCGGGGGTGAGGTCGAGCAGATCGTGAAGCGTGCTTCGGAGCTCGAGGCGACGACGCCCACGGTCGGCGGAGCGATGACGATCGGCGGAGTCGAGGCGCTGGCAGCGGAAGTCGGGATCAAACCGGACCTCGTGCGGCGGGCCGCGCAGGAGGTTCGGCGGGGTGGGACGCCGCCGGCCGCACTGACACCCATCACACCGAACCGGTGGATCGGCGGGCCGACCCGCATCTTCACCGAGCGCACCGTGGACGTCGAAGTCCCCGAGTCGGAATTCCCGATCATGGTCGAGGAGATCCGGCGCATCCTGCAGAACGTCGGCCAGGTGAACCAGTTGGGCCGGTCTTTCTCTTGGGTGACGGCGCGTCACGCATCGGCGCGGCGCGACCTGGAGGTGGCCGTATCGGTGCGTGGCGGTCGCACCCGCATCACGATTCAGGAGAACCTGGCGCCGGTGATCGGTGGGGTGTTCGGCGGCATCGGCGGCGGCGTGGGTGGCGGCGGGATGGGGCCGATCATGGGGATTCTGGGCGGCGCGTTGCACCTCGGCCCGGCCGTCGCGCTGATGGTCCCGGTCTGGCTCGGGGCCACCTACGTCCTCGCGCGCACGGTGTATCGCAACATTACGTCAAAGCGCGTGCGGGAGCTCGAGAATCTGGGGGACCGCCTGGCGGAGTTCGCGCAGGACATCGTTCCCGATCCGCGGGCGCTGCCGCGCGGGCGCTAGTGCGTCCGCGACGCGCGCCGCAACAGGTCGTCCAATCCGGTGACGACCACCAGCCCGCGCACCGTCCGGTCCGGTAATGCTACGAGAACGGCGACACGGCCGTCGGCGGTGATCGTCTGGTTCCATGCGAAGGTACGAACGAACGGTCCATCGGCGTAGAGTCGTGGTGCGCCGCTCTGGAACCCGGCGCGCGTATTCACCGGGACCTCCAGGACCTGGTGGCCGTCCCGGTAGATGATGTGGTCGCCGGATCGGGACCACAGCGGTTGCTGGCCACGCTCCACCACCTGGTAGAGCGCGCCGGTCGGCGGCACCGGAGAGACGGCGATCCCGCCGTCGGTGCTGCCGTACGCCAGCCAACGTCCATCGGGGGAAAAGCTCGCCGCATACCCACGTCCGGGGATCGGTGTTCGCGTGGTGTCGCCCTGCAGGCGCCGCAGGAACAGTCTCCCTGAGCCCCAATCCGTGAACACGAGATCTTTCCCGTTGGGCGCGATCGTCATGTAGGAGGCCCCTTCCGGGGCGACGTCCGCGAGCGGCAGGTCGCTCAGGGTGTAGAGTCGCGCTCCGAAGCTCACAAATCGGACCGGATCCCACAGGCCGAGGAGGATCGTCTTGCCGTCCGACGACCAGTCGGCTGGGAAGGTGCGGTAGTAGCCGGCGACGTCGATGCGGTGCGTCTGTCCGGTGGCGAGATCGAGGATCAACGTTTCACCGCTGACCGTCGGTTCGCGCCGTTGCACGGCGAGCTGGTGCCCATCGGGCGACATCCGCAGCTGCGTGTACTGGCCGCGAGGGAAGGGGATGCTGTCGAGCTTCCCGTTGCGCGACACAAACGCGATCCGGCCATAATTCTGATTCGCCCCCGGCACGTAGATCAGCATGCCGTCGCCAGACACCGCATACTCTCCGGAGCCGAAGCCTTC
>DASTHG010000511.1:0-3915 GCA_035718325.1 Gemmatimonadales bacterium
CTTCAACGTCCGCGCCGTCGTGACCCAGCCCGACCGGCCCACCGGACGTTCGCGTTCCACCACCGCTCCGACTCCCGTAAAAGCCGCAGCAACCGGTGAGGGCCTCGAGGTACTGCAGCCTGAGAAACCGACGGACCCGGCGTTCCTGCAACGCCTCCGAGACCTCGCCCCCGACGTCGGCGTCGTCGTCGGCTACGGGCACATCCTGAGGAAAGAGCTGCTCACGCTGCCGCGTCGCGGCATGGTGAACGTCCATCCGTCACTGCTGCCGGCGCTGCGCGGCGCGGCGCCGATCGAGTGGACGATCCTCCGCGGCATCGAAAGCACCGGCGTCACGATCATGCAGCTGGACGAGGGACTGGACTCCGGGCCCATCCTGCACCAGCTGCCGCACCGCGTCGACCCGGACACGACCGCGGGTGAGCTGCGCGCGCATCTCGCTGAAATGGGCGCGCAGGCCCTGATCGAAGCGTTGGCACTGTGGGAGCAGGACGGCCTGAAGCCGGTCCCCCAGAATGACGCGCACGCCACCTACGCGCCGAAATTGACCCGCGAGGTCGCCCACATCGACTGGACGAAGCCGGCCGACGTCGTGGCGCGCCAGACGCTGGCACTCGACCCCAAGCCCGGTGCCTGGACCATCCACGAGGGCCGGGAAATCAAGCTGTTCGTCGGCCGCGCCCTGCCGGGCAGCGGTACGCCCGGGGAGGTGACGGAGGCGGCGGCACGGCTGGTCATCGCCGCTGGGGATGGCCTGGTGGAGGTCGCAGAGGTCCAACCCGCCGGCAAAGAGCGCATGCCGGCCGGCGACTGGGTGCGTGGCCGCGGCACGGCCGCGGGGCGGCGCTTCACGTGAAGCGGGCACTGCCCCGCCTGCATGCGATCACCGACGAGCGCATCGCGCGCCGGGTCGACCTCGACCACATCCTGGATTCACTCGCCGGTGTTGAGATGGCCGCACACGCCCGCGGGCACTCGCTGTCTGGACGCGAACACTACGACCTCTCCGTCCGCCTGTCCGGCAGACTACCAGTCCGGCTCTTCGTCAACGATCGCCTCGACATCGCGCTCGCCGCCAGAGCGGACGGGGTCCAGCTCTCTCGCGCGGGCCTGTTGCCGGGAGACGCGCGCCGCCTCGCCCCCGATTGGTGGATCGGCTGCTCGGTCCACTCCCGGGATGAGGCACGCACCGCCAGGGATTGGGGGGCCGACTATCTTCTCGTAGGACCGGTGTACCACACCACCACGCATCCCACGGCGAGTCCGCTCGGACTCGAAGCCTTGGGCGCCATCGTGCAGCTCGGCCTCCCGGTCATCGCGATCGGTGGAGTGACCCCGGAGCGGGCGCGCCAACTGGCCGGCGCTGGAGTCTACGGCGTCGCGGCGATCCGGGCGATCTGGGATGCGGCCGATCCTCGGAGCGCGGCGCGGAGTTTGTTGGAGGCAGTCGCATGATCGAAGTCGTAGTGAACGGAGAGCGACGCACGATACCCGTCGACGCCACCCTGCTGGACCTGCTGGGTGTCCTGCACCTCGATCCGCGCGTCGTGGTGGTCGAGCACAACCGGCAGATCGTGCGACGTACGGAGCTCCAGCGGGCACGCCTCGCTCCCGGCGACGCGATCGAGCTGGTCCATTTCGTCGGGGGTGGGTGATCATGACTGTCACGGCCGATCTCGCCCGCGACATCCCGTTCACCATCGGCGGGCACACCTTCCAGTCGCGGTTGTTCGTGGGAACGGGGAAATACCGGTCCACCGACGAGATGGTCCGCGCGATCGACGCGAGTGGCGCCGAGGTGGTGACCGTCGCGGTGCGCCGCGTGCCGCTCGATCGCAGTCGGGACGACGGCATTCTCCATTATCTCGATCCCAAACGGTTCTTCCTGCTCGCCAATACGGCCGGGTGTTACTCCGCGGAAGACGCGATCCGCTACGCCCGCCTGGCGCGCGAAGCGGGATTCAACGACTTCGTGAAGCTCGAGGTCATCGGCGACCAGGAGACGCTGCTCCCCGACGTTGCCGGCCTGCTCGAGGCGACGCGGGTGCTGGTGCGCGACGGGTTCAAGGTGCTCGCGTATACCAATGACGACCTGGTGACCGCCCTGCGCCTCCAGGAAGCGGGAGCGGCGGCGGTCATGCCGCTCGCGTCGCCGATCGGCAGCGGACTCGGTCTCCTGAATCCGTTCACCGTGCGCACCATCAAGAGCCGGCTCACCGTCCCCGTGGTGGTGGACGCCGGTGTCGGCACGGCCTCCGATGCCTGCCTTACCATGGAGCAGGGCGTGGACGGCATTCTCATGAACACCGCCCTCGCCGCCGCGCGCGACCCCGTGGCGATGGCGCACGCGATGCGGCTCGCCGTCGAAGCGGGGCGGGCCGCGTTTCTCGCCGGGCGCATGCCGCGTCGCGAGGTCGCCGTGCCGTCCTCCCCAATCGCGGGAATGCTGGATTAGGGGCGCGACCGCCGCGCGGCGCGCGGCACTCGACATCCTGCGCGCCGTGAGCGGCGGAGCGCCGTTCGCCGACGCCCGCGACCAGGCGATCGGAGCGCTGTCGGAGCGCGACCGCCGCCTCGCGTTCGAGCTCTCCGCCGGCGTGCTGCGCAGCCGCCGCGCCCTGGATGACACGCTCGACCTGCGACACGCCGATCCGCGCCTGCACGACATCCTGCGCCTCGGCGCCTACCAGCTGCACCGCCTCACCCGCGTCCCTGCGCACGCCGCCGTCTCGACGAGCGTCGAGCTGGCACGGGAAACGGCGGGAGAGCGGGCGGCGCGTTACGTCAATCAAGCGCTGCGCCGGCTGGCTCAGTCCCCCACCGGAGCCGCCGCCGGCGTGGCATCGCACCCGCAGTGGCTCGTCCGTCGGTGGGAGCAACAGTTCGGCGCCGCGGAAACAGCGCGACTGGTGGCCTGGAACGATCGCAAACCGCCGCTCGTGCTGCAGCCGGTTCGCTGGGACAGCGAGCGCCTGCGCGGGGCGCTGCAGGATGCGGGGTTCGCGGCCGTCGACGCTCCGTTCGGCGCCGGGATCGTCGTCGGTCGCACGACGCACACGTTCCATGTACCACGCCCCACGCAGCTGCCTGGCTTCGCCGAGGGTGGGTTCGTCGTGCAGGATCCCGCCCAGGCCCTGGTCGCCCGCTTTGCGGCGATCCCGCCGGGTGCTCGCGTGTACGACGCCTGCGCGGCGCCGGGGGGGAAGGCGGTCGCGCTCGCGGGCGCCGGGGCGCACGTGACGGCCGCAGACGCACGGGCGTCACGGCTCGGGCGGCTCGCGGAGACGCTCGGGCGGACCGGAGTGGCGGTCCCCATCGTGGCTGCCGATCTTCTGTGCGCCCCGTTCCGGCCGGGACGGTGGGAAGCCGTGCTGCTCGATGCCCCGTGCTCTGCGACCGGGACGATGGCGCATCATCCCGATGCACGCTGGCGGCTGCGGCCCGACGTCATCGGCCGTCTCGCCCAGCGGCAACGCGCGCTGCTCGACGCCGCCGGGCAGCTGGTGCGGCCGGGCGGCACGCTCGTCTATGCAACCTGTTCGCTCGAGCGGGAGGAGAATACCGATCAGGTGGAAGCGTTCCTCCAGCGTCACCCCGATTTTTCCCGCGCGGCGGTCGCGGACACGGTTCCGCCCGAGCTCGTGACCGCGGCCGGTGACCTCCAGGCCCTGCCGCAGCGTCACGCGATCGACGGGGTCTACGCGGCGCGCCTCGTGCGGAGCGCGCCATGAAATTCCGGCGTCACATGCCGCCGCTGCATCAATTGCGCCTCCCCGCGTTCCGGTTTCCCGGGATCCCCGAGCTCGAGCGCGAGGATGCGATCCGGTGGGGGTTTTGGCTCGTCGTGGCACTGGGCATCGGATATCTGATCGCCGCGATTTTCGTCTTCCCCGCGCCGTTGTTCCCGCACCATCA
>DASTHG010000512.1:0-10113 GCA_035718325.1 Gemmatimonadales bacterium
GACGCCAAGTACGGCGAGTTTTCCCGGGCGCCGTACATGGACGTCATCATTCCCTCGATGATCGATCCCGGCATGGCGCCGCCGGGAAAGCACGTGATGTCGATTTTCGTCCAATACGCGCCGTACAACGTCGCCGGCGGCTGGACCGACGCCAAGCGCGACGCGTTCGGCGACGCCGTCGTCGATACCCTCTCGCGCTACGCGCCCAATCTCAAGCAGGCGATTCTCCATCGGCAGGTGGTCACGCCCGCCGACATCGAACGCACCACCGGCCTGACCGAGGGCACCATTTTCCAGGGAGAGCTGTCGCTGCACCAGCTCTTCTTCCTCCGGCCGGCGCCGAGCTGGGCGCAATACCGCACGCCGATCCGGCGCCTCTATCAGTGCGGCGCCGGGACGCATCCCGGCGGCGGCATCATGGGTGCCTCGGGACGCCTGGCCGCGCTCCGCATCCTGGGCGACGGGCGCTGATTCCATGACGCGAGAGCTCATCATCATCGGCGGCGGCATCAACGGCCTGGTCACGGCGACCTATCTCGCCAAGGCCGGCGTGAAAGTGCTGCTGCTCGAAGCGCGCGACGTGCTGGGGGGCCAGGCCGGCGGCGCCGACCAGATTCCGGGTTACCGCTGCGACATCGGCGGATCAGACGCCGGATGGCTGCTTCCCGACATCGCCGCCGAGCTGCAGCTCGACCCTGCCGGTCTCGAGCTCGTCAGTCCACAGGCGTGTGTGAGCAGCCCCCAGGAGGGCGGTCGCACCCTCACTCTCTGGGCCGACCCGGCGCGCACGGCCGAAGAAATCAATCGGTTTTCGCCCGAGGACGCGCATCGCTGGCCCGAGTTCACGGCCCAGGTCGCGCGCTTCGCCGCAGTGCTCGAGGCGATCTACGCCGTCACGCCGCCGCAACTGCCCGACCCCGCGGCCAAAGACCTCGGCACGCTGCTGAGACTAGGATTGAAGCTGCGCCGCCTTGGGAAGCGCGAGATGGTGGAGTTCCTGCGCGTCGCTCCGATGTCGGTGGCGGAGTGGCTCGACGACTGGTTCAAGAGCGACGCGCTCAAGGGGGCGCTCGCCACGGGCGGCATCACCCGCATTTTCCAGGGTCCGCGCGGTGCCGGCACCGCCTTCGTCTTTCTGCACCACCAGGTGGGACGGCCCGCCGGCGCGGTGCGTGGCGCGCACTACGTCCGCGGGGGACCGGGTGCTTTGGCAGCGATCCTCGCCAAGGTGGCCAAAGGGTACGGCGCCGACATTCGCACCACCGCGCCGGTGCGCGAAATCGTGGTGCGCGACGGCAAGGCGATCGGCGTGGCGCTCGAGACCGGGGAGCATCTCGCGGCGCGCCAGGTCGTCTCCAGCGCCGACCCGCGGCGCACCTTCTGCCGTATGGTGGATGCCGGACAGCTCGATCCCGAGTTCCTGCGCGCTGTACGGAATATTAAGTGTCGTGGTGCTGTCGCTACGGTGCATCTAGCCCTGAGCGAGCTGCCCCGCTTCCCCGGCGTCACCGAGGAGGGGCTGGGAGGTGCGATCACCATCGCGCCGAGCCTCGATTACCTGGAGCATGCCTACGACGACGCCAAGTACGGCGCCGTGTCGCGCCGGCCGTACCTCGAAGCGCGCATCCCGACGCTGCTCGACCCGTCGCTCGCGCCGGCAGGGAAGCATCTCGTGACAGTGCAGCTGCAGTACGCCCCCTACCACCTCCGTCCCGGCGGATGGGACGACCGCGCGCGCAGCCAGGTGTCGGATCTCGTGGTGGAGACGTTGTCGGCCTATGCGCCCAACGTACGGGGCAGCGTCGTCGGACGTCATGTGACGACGCCCAAGGACCTGGAAGATCGCTACGGGTTGACCGAGGGGCACGCCTACCACGGGGAGCTCACCCTCGATCAGATTCTCTTTATGCGTCCGGTGGCCGGGTGGGCGCGCTATCGCACCCCGGTCGAGGGGCTGTATCTGTGCGGCGCGGGCACTCATCCCGGCGGGGGACTGGCGGGTGCGGCCGGACGCAACGCGGCGCGCGAGATGTTGAAGGAGCGACGGGCATGAACGCGTTCGTGAAGACGGTTGCAGCCTACAAGCAGGGCGCGCGTACGATGCCGGGCCGCTACTACACGTCCGCCGACGTGCTCCGGCTCGAGCAGGAAAAGATCTGGCGCTGCCAGTGGATCTCGGTAGGGCGCACCGCTGAGCTGGCGTCGCCGGGGGACTACCGCACCGTGGAGATCGGCGGCGAATCGCTCATCGTGCTGCGCGACCAGCAGGGGACGCTGCGCGCGTTCTTCAATATCTGCCGTCATCGTGGCACACGTCTCTGTACCAGCGAGCGGGGCCGCCTTTCCGAAACGATTCAGTGTCCCTACCACGCGTGGACCTATGCGCTCGACGGCCGTCTCATCGGCGCACCGCACATGCAGGAGGTCGAAGGGTTCCAGAAGTCGGACTATCCGCTCCATCAGGCCGCGCTGGCGGAGTGGAACGGGTTCTACTTCGTGAATCTCGACCGCGAGCCCCAGACGTTGGCGACCGTGTTCGCGCCGCTGGGGGACCGGTTCGACCGCTTCAACCTGCCGTCGCTCGTCACGGTGCGGCGGATCGTCTACGACGTGCGCGCCAACTGGAAGCTCATCATGCAGAACTACTCCGAGTGCCTGCACTGCCCCACGATCCACCCCGAGCTGTCCACGAAGCTGCCGTACACGAGCGGTGCCAACGATCTGGTCGAGGGACGGTTCCTCGGCGGGTACATGGACATCAAGGCGCCGAACGAGAGCGCCACGATGACGGGACGCGCCTGCGGCCTGCCACTGGGAAACTTGTCGGCGGACGACCGCGCGCGCGGCTACTACTACACATTGTTTCCTTCGATGATGCTGAGCCTGCATCCCGACTACGCCGTGTACTACACGGTGTGGCCACGCGCACCGCAGGAGAGTCAGGTCGTGTGCGACTGGATGGTGCACCCCGATTCTCCGCAGTCACCGGGATACAACATCGCCGACGCGGAAGAATTCTGGGATCGCACCAACCGCCAGGATTGGGATATCTGCGAGCGCAGCCAGATGGGCGTGGCATCGTCACGCTACGAGCCGGGCCCCTACTCGCCGCGTGAGAGCATGCCCGCGGCGTGGGACCGGGAATACCTGCGCCAGATTGAGGGCTAGGCGCGCTCGGCGGGGTCTTGCCGGTAGAAGCCTTGCAGCTCGCGGTACAGATCGGGATAGCGCTCGCGCATTTCGACGGGCCGTTCGAAGAACAACTCCGTCGCCACGGCGAAGAACTCGGCGCGATTGGTGGCGCCGTACTCGTTCAGTAGATCCCGCTCCCCGTCGCCAGTCTGGCGTTGCAGCTCCTCGAATCGCTCGCGCAGCACCTTCGCCCAAGTGCGCGTCGACGAGGGTGGCTCGAGCAGCGGGATTCCATCGACATACCCATCCTCCCGATCGAGCTCGTGGGCGAACTCGTGCAGCACCACATTATGCCCATCCCGCGGCTCGACGAGGCTCTGCTGAATGCTTTCCCAGGAGAGGACGATGGCGCCGCGTACTGCCTCTCCCAGAAGCGGCGCCGGTTCGACCTCTGGCTCGAGCCGGACGTGCCGATCGAGCTGCGCCCTCCTCGGGACGAACGTCCCGGGATAGAGGATGATGCTGCGCACTCGCGGGAATGCACCCGTATCGACATGCAGCACGAGCAGGCACGCCTGCGCGGCGACGATCACCTTGATCTCCTCGGTGACCACCAAGCCGTCGATCCCCTCGAAGTGCTTGTCCCGTACGAACTCGCTGACCAACGCGAGCAGTCGGTTCCAATCCTCGGCGCTGAGTTTCCGTGTCAGGAGGACGCGCTCCTCGATGAGCGGGCGCCAGGTCGCTGGGACGACGGCCGATGCCGAGCGCAGGCGGGACGCCTGTCGGATCCGCACCAGCACCCACCCAACGAGGAGGCCAAGCAACAGGATTGCGGCTGCCGCCGGGACGACGAGCGGCTCCATCAGGTCGCCGTTCCGCTCCCGGTGGGGAACAGTCGCGCGAGCGCCCGCAGCAGCTGCCCTTCGGGCGAACCACCGTCCGGCGCTTCAGCGAGTACGACCGCCAGGCGCCGCCGCAGCAAGGGATCGCGACACGCCTGTGCGGCAAACTGCATCGTAAGTGGGATGAACCAGGAAGCCTGCCGCGCTCCAGCGCCGGCCCGAGCTACGGCGGCGAATTGCTCGAACAGCCCCAGCAGAAACGCTCCCTTGGAGGGGAATTGACGGTAAATCGCCCCCTTGGTGTAGCCCGCGGCGCGAGCGACATCATCGAGGGTGGCGAGGTCGAAGCCGCGATCGGCGAAGATCTTGAGACCTGCCTCGAGCAGCAGGCTCCGGGTCTCGGCCTTGCGGCGGAACTGTGTAGAACTCAAGCGTATCTAAGATACCCAAGAGTACCGAAGTGACAACCATGCGTGGCAGGGCCATCTCGATGAGATACCGTTTGGACTCTTAGATTCTTGCCAGTATCTTACTCCGCGACCTTGACGTCCGCGACCGACTCTCTAGGTTCCCCCCCTTCTCGGGAGACATGTGTCGATGCCGTATATCATCGTCGAACCCTGCATCAACGTCAAAGACCGCTCCTGCGTGGATGTCTGTCCGGTGGACTGCATCTATGAAGGAGAGGACCAGCTCTACATTCACCCCGACGAGTGCATCGACTGCGGCGCCTGCGAGCCGGAGTGCCCGGTCACGGCAATCTTCCCTGAAGAAGACGTCCCGCCCCAGTGGAAGTCGTTCATCGCGAAGAACAAGGACGTCTTCCAGAGTGCCAACCCGCCGGGAAAGCCGTCACCGGAACGAGGTATGAAGTAGAAAGTCCTCGAGCGCCTCGTTGACGAGCTCGGGGCGCTCCAGCGGTGCCAGGTGACCTGCATCCGGCACTTCCTCGTACCTCGCCCCACGAATCCGTTGCGCCATCGCCCGCATCCCCGCGGCCGGGGAGATCTCGTCTTCGCTCCCGCCCAATACGAGCGCCGGCACGCGAATCTGTTCGAGCACGGGACCCGAGTCGGGGCGCTCCCGCATCGCCTGCAGCGCTCCCACCAGGCCCGGGACGAGCAGCCGCGACGCCATCGCGCGCACGGTCGCCACCACTTCAGGTCGTTGCGCGCGCGTCGTGGCACCGAGCAGTTTCGGCAGCAGCCGTTCCGCGATCGCCGCCGCTCCCTCGCGCTCCGCAACCCGCGCCAATTCATCCCGCCCCGCCTTCCCTTCCACAGTGTCGGGCTCGGCTTTCGTGTCGCACAAAATCACGCCGCAGACGCGCTCGGGGTGTCGCCGCAGCACGTCGAACAGGATGTAGCCCCCCATCGAGAGACCACACCATACCGCGCGCTCGATTCCTGCCGCGTCGAGCACAGCGACGAGGTCGTCGGCATAGACGCGCATCGAGTATCCGCCGGCAGGCGCAGCGCCGCTCGTGAACCCGCGCAGGTCCGGCGCCATGCAGCGCCAACGCGTGAGCCGCGCGAGCTGCGGGCGCCATTGCTCGTGGTCGAAGGGGAAGCCGTGCACGAGCAGGATCGCTGGGTATGTTTCGGCCATCTCCAACTCGCGAAGGTGAGCGATGCGGGTTCCGACTGAGTATATACGCCACGCCGCGCGGGCCGCACGCAAGTGCGCCGGTGATCCTCTGGGGGGCGCGCCGCAGCCGGCCGACCCCGAGTTCTACAAGGTCCTGGCCAAGGCACTGGAGGAGATCGCGTCCGGCCTCGAGCTGGTCGGCAAGCCGCGCGAGTGACCGACTACCGCTACGTCGACACCGCGGCGGCGCTCGCGGAGGTGATCGCCGCCGCGCGGGGCGAGCCGCTCGTCGCCGCCGACACCGAAGCCGCGAGCTTCCATCGCTACAAGGACCGCGTGTACCTCGTGCAGCTGTCCACCCGCCGCTCCACAGCCGTCATCGATCCTCTCGCCATTACCGATTTCAGTCCGTTCGGTGCCCTGCTGGCCGACACCGAGGTCGAGAAGGTGTTCCACGACGCCGATTACGACCTGCGGACCCTCGATCGCGACTACAGCGTTCGCGCGCGCCATCTGTTCGACACGCGCATTGCCGCTCAACTGTTGGGGGAGCCGGCCATCGGCCTTGCCGCCCTGCTCGAGAAGTTCGTCGGCGTGCGTCTCACCAAGGCGCATCAACGCGCCGACTGGTCGCAGCGTCCCCTGACGTCCGCGATGCTCGCATACGCCGCGGACGACACCCGCCACCTGCCGCAGCTGCGGGACGCGATGCGGGAACGGCTGACCACCCTGGGGCGCCTCGCATGGGCGGAGGAGGAGTTTCACCATCTCGAGGACTTGCGCTGGACGGGACCGGCCGACGACGGTCTGGCGTATCAGCGCGTCAAGGGCGCCAAAGCGCTTCCGCCGCGATCCCTCGCCGCCCTGCGCGAGCTCGTCGCCTGGCGAAACGCGGTAGCTGCAGAGCGTGACACCGCGCTATTTCGCGTCATCGGCAACGAGGTATTGCTCGGCGTGAGCCGGGCGCTGCCCCGCTCCCTCGGGGACCTTGGTGCGATCAAGGACCTGCCGGCGAGCCTGGCGCGCCGCCACGGGCCGGCGCTCGTCGCAGCCGTCGGGCGCGCGCTCGCCCTCGCCGAGCCGGATCTCCCGACGCGCGAGCGCGCCCCGCGGGCGCCCCACGATCCAGAGCTCGATGCCAGAGTCGAGCGGCTCAAGGCCGCGCGCAACACCGTTGCGCAGCAGCTCGGGCTGGACCCGGGTGTGTTGTGCGGGAAGTCGACGCTGGAAGCGATCGCGCGGCAGCGCCCCGCCGACCTGGCGGCGCTCGCGCGGATCGAGGATGTGCGGAAGTGGCAGGTCGCCGTGCTGGGCGCCGCCCTGCTCGCGGCGTTCTAGCCGGCTAGAAGCCGAGCATCGCCCGGATCTTAGGCTCGATTTTCTCCGGCGTCCAATAGGGCTCCCACACGATTTCGATATCCACGTCCTTCACGCCTTCCATCGGCCGCAACGTCTTGTGGATGTCGTTCATGATCTGCGGGCCCGCGGGACACCCTGGTGAGGTGAGGGTCATGCGGATATGCACGTTGCCGTCCTCGACGTCGACCTCGTAGACCAGCCCGAGATCGATGATGTTGAGGTTCAGCTCCGGGTCCTTGACGCCCCGCAAAGCCGTCCAGACCCCATCCGGCAGTGTCGTTTCCGTCGTCACTTCGCCTCCTCCAACGCCAACCTATGGCGCGCGGTCCGTCGCCGGGAGTCCCCGCACGGTACACCGCCGCCGCTCCGCGATCCGCCGGTACACGCGCCGCGCCACGGGGCGCACGCCGGGGACCGCGAATCCCCACGCCCACCAGCGCTTCCCCGGCAGCAGCTTGCCGATCTCGGGGACTGCGTCGGCGCCGGCGAACACCCGACCGTCGGGAAGCACCAGGTGCATCGCGGCCGCGAGCGCCGGTAGCGCGATCCCGAAGCGGGCGACCGCGCTCTCGTCCTGAAACGGCACGTACCGCAAGCGATGTTCCCGGTCCCAGCGCTGCACCCGTTGCACCGCTTCACGGCACATCCCGCACTCACCGTCGTAGATCAGCGTCGGCGCGTCAGCGGCGGGCATCGCTCGCCTCCGCGGCGAGATCCGCCAGCCGCCCGCGCACCCGTTTCAGCGTCGTAAACGGCTTGCGCGCACGCGGCTGAAAAGCGCGATTCGTGAGCAGCGCCACGAAAATTCCCCGGTCGGGATCGATCCACAACGACGTTCCGGTCCATCCCGTGTGTCCGAAGCTGTGTACCCCGAAGCGCGTCCCGGCGCTCGACACCTCCTCTCCCGTGGGCACCGCCTGCCACCCCAGCGCCCGCGCCTCGCTCTTGCCACCGAACCACGCCGCTCGCGTGATGAACGTGTCCACCGTCGCCGCCCGCACGATCCGCGACCCGCTCGCGCTCAGCCCGCGCTTGAGGATGAATTGCGCGAAGCGCGCGACGTCCTGCACGGTGCTGAACACCCCGGCGTTCCCCGACATGCCGCCGAGCTTCGCGGCGGTGGGGTCGTTCACCACGCCGGCGACGGGATGCCCGCGCCACAGGCCCGTCGGGGCCGTCCGCGACAGCACCGCACGCGTGGGGCGGTATCCGGTCTGCGTCATTCCGAGCGGCGCGAAGACCTCGTGGACCACGAAGCTGTCGAGCGGCATACCACTCGCGCGCCGCACCACTTCGCCGAGCAGCACGGCATTCACGTCGCTGTAGACGACGCGGCTGCCGACCGGGATGCGCGGCGTCTCGGCGTAGACGACGCGGAGCAGCGCCGCGGCGTCCGTGGCACCGCGAATCGTGTCGACCGTCAGGTCGGCACGCAGTCCCGACGTATGGGTCAACAACTGCCGCACGGTGATGGCACTCGTTCCGGGACCGTTGAACTCGGGGACGTAGGTCGCGACCGGCGCGTCGAGCCGCACGCGCCCGCGATCGACGAGTACCATCAACGCGGAGGTCGTCGCGACCACCTTGGTTACCGAGGCCAGGTCGTAGAGCGTGCGCTCCGGATCGACCGCTGGACTGCTCGCCGACCAGGTGAGGTGGCCGTATCCCTTGACGTAGAAAATCGAATCCACCGTTCCAACGGCGAGTGCCGCGCCGGGATAGGCCCCGGCCCGGATGCCGTCCTGCACCACGGGGTCGAACGTCGCCGCGTCGAACCGCGCGGCCGCGGCGACCGCGATCGCCGATTGGAACAAGGCGCCTAACACCAGATCCCCGGAATGCGGCGCCCGCAGCTGGGGCAACATCCGTCGGCGCCCACCCGCTGCTCGCGAATGACGTAGCCCGCGCGTTCGATCAGCCGTTCGCCGCAGTCGGGGCACCAGGTATGCTCCCAGCGGCCCACGCGGCCCGGCAAATTGCCGGCGTACACGAATCGCAGCCCTGCTTTAGCACCGATCTCGCAGGCACGCACCAGGGTCTCGACCGGCGTGTTGTCGGGCTCGGTCATCTTGTAATCCTGATGAAACGCGGTCACGTGCCAGGGGATTTCGGGCGAAACCGTGGCGATGAATTCCGCGGCGCGGCTCAGTTGCTCCTCGTCGTCGTTGAACCCCGGCACGACCAGCGTCACGATCTCGAGCCAGAAGCCGCGTTCGTAGACGAGCCGGATCGCATCGAGCACGTGCTGCAGCACGCCACCGAGCTCGCGATAGCGCCGGTCGTGCATCGCCTTGAGATCGATCTTGTAGCAATCGGTCCAGGGCCGGATGAAGTCGAGGACCTCTGGTGTGCAATTGCCGTTCGAGATGAAGGCGGTGCGCAGCCCTGCGGTTCGTGCCGCGCGAAACACGTCCACCGCCCACTCGGCGGTGATCAGCGGCTCGTTGTACGACGATCCCACCATGCGCGCGCCCTGGCGCCGCGCCAGCCGCACCAGCTCCTCGGGGCTGAGGTCGGTCGGCTGGACGCCCGCCGCCTGATCCCGCAACGCCTGTGACGTCAGCCAGTTCTGGCAGTAGCCGCAGTGGAAATCGCACCCCAGCATGCCGAAGGTGAGCGTCTCGCTCCCCGGCAGGCAATGGAAGAACGGTTTCTTTTCCGTGGGGTCGCACTGCAGCGCCGCGACGTAGCCGGCGGGGACGAACAGAGCTCCGTCGCGGTTGAAACGGACTTTGCAGATGCCACGGCGCCCCGGCTTCACGAGACAGCGGTGCCCGCAGGCGAAGCACCGCACAGCGCCCGCCGCGAGGGGCTCCACCAGCGTCCCCGGACGGACGCGCGCATCGAGCTGTTGGGCGAGACTGGCGGCGCCGCCGTCGGGGGCGGTGTGGTGCAGCAACGAAACGATCGAGCGGTGCGGCATACGGCGTACGCTCTCTAGCGCAGACTCCCCGGCACGAGCTGATACAGCAGCTGGGCCGTGCGAACGTCGCGCTGCGACAGGTCGCGGACAACGGCCTTGGCGAACATCAGGTCGGTCGAATCCGGTGAATGGTCGAGCCCGATGAGGTGTCCGATCTCGTGCAGCGCCACGACCCGCACGTCATCGGGGCCGAGCGGGCGGCCGTGCGGATCGAAGGTGGAGATCGTTACGATCGCCGTCTGCAGGTGCCCCTCGTGGTCCCACTCC
>DASTHG010000513.1:0-3033 GCA_035718325.1 Gemmatimonadales bacterium
ACCGCATACGTCCCGGGAATGACGCGTGGACCGCCCGCATTGCGGAACGGGTTCTCCTCCTCGCCGGGCTCGGGTGTGCGCTCGAAGGTGAGCCGCGGCGCCGCCGCATACCGCAGGTTCCACACGAAGCGATTCACGCCCTGCTTGCCCGGTGCGCTCGAGTCCACGGTCACCGTATCGCCGTGCGCGTCGGTCACCGTGACGATCACGCCCGCCCGGCGGCGGCCACCCGGTCCTTGCGCGGCACCTTCGCCGCGGGCGGAGTCTGCCGCTGTCGCGGTGGTATCGAGCGCCGTCTTCAGGTAGTAGTCGATCATCGCGCCGGCCGGCGCGTTCGGCGTCGTGAAGCGCGTCGGCGCCACGACCGTGCGCCGCGGCCGCACGCGAATCTGCGCCGGCAGCGCGCTGAACAGGTGCAGGTCCTGCGCGGCGACGGTGGGCCCCAGCTCCTCGAGGGCCGTGATGTTGTCGAGCACGAACAAGCCGAGCCCGTGGGTCGCGACCACGAGATCGTGCGAGCGCTGGATGAATTTCACGTCATAGACCGGCACGGTCGGGAATCCGGCTTTGAGGGGACGCCAGCTGCCACCGGCGTCGATCGAAAGCCACAGCGCGGCGTCGGTGCCGAGCACGAGCAATCCGGCGTGGTTGGGATCCTCGCGCACCACTCGCGCGGCGGCGTCTTGCGGCAAACCCGCCGAGATGTCGGTCCAGGTCTTGCCGAAGTCGGTCGTCTTGTAGACATAGGGGCGGTTGTCGTCGAACTCGTGGCGATCGACCGCCAGGTAGGCGGTACCGGCCGCAGTGGGCGAGACGCCGATCTGATAGACGCGGCCCTCGGCGTCGGGGGCAAGACCGGGAAAGTGTCCCGCGACATTGGCCCATGTCTTCCCGCCGTCGCGCGTCACCTGCGCCAGTCCGTCGTCGGTGCCCACCCAGATCACGTTTGCGTCCGAGGGCGCGACGTTGATCGTGAGGATGGTGTTGTAGGTCTCGGCACCCGAGATGTCGTCGTTGACAGGCCCGCCGCTGGTCCGCTGCTTGGATTTGTCGTTGCGCGTCAGATCGGGCGAGATCACCTCCCAGTGCTCGCCCCCGTTGGTCGACTTGAAGACCACGTTGGCGCCGATGTAGACGGTATTCGCGTCGCTGCGCGAGACTTCGACGGGGGTCGTCCAGTTGAACCGGTAGTCGAGCTCCGCGGCGGGGCGATCCGACACCCCGGGGACATAGGGACGCACGGCCCGCGCCACCCCGCTATGCAGATCGATGCGCTGCAGGCTGCCGTTCTGCGATTCGGCGTACACGATCGTGGAATCGCTCGGCGCCGGAACCGCGTACTCGCCGTCACCGCCGGTGACGGTGAACCACTCGGAGCCGTTGAGCGGGCCGGCGAGGCCGCTCGACGGACCGCACCAGGCGTTGTTGTCCTGCAGACCGCCGCACAGGTTGTAGGGAACGTTGTTGTCCGCGGCCACCATGTAGAACTGCTCGATCGGCAGGTTGTTGAACCAGGTCCAGCTCTTCCCCGCGTCCTGCGTGGCGTAGGCGCCGCCGTCGTTCCCCTGCACCATGCGGTCGGGATTCGCGGGATCGATCCACAGTGCGTGATGGTCGACGTGCACCGGCCGGTCGATGGTGCGCGTCGTCTTGCCGCCGTCGTCCGACTCAAGCAGCTGATACGATGAGAAGAACACCCGCTTGTCGTCGACCGGAGAGACGTGCAGCAGCGAGAAGTAGAATCCGCGCGACGCCAGCGCGTGATTGTCGGAAACACGCGTCCAGTGATCGCCCTGATCCTGCGAATCCCACAACACCCCCTGCTTCGATTCAACCAGCGCGTAGATGTGCCGCGGATTCGTGGGCCCGACTGCCACGGCGATGCGTCCCCAGGGCCCTTTCGGAAGGCCCGTGGCAAGGCGATCCCACGTCATGCCGCCGTCGGTCGAGCGGTACACGCCGCTGCCCGCGCCGCCCGAGACCAGTCCCCACGGATGGCGGACGACCTGCCACATCCCGGCGAACAGCACGCGCGAATTGCCGGGCACCATGACGAGGTCGGAGGCGCCCGTCGTGTCGTTGACGTAGAGGACCTTCTGCCACGTCTTTCCACCGTCGGCCGTGCGGAATACGCCCCGATCGGGGTTTGCCGTCCAGGCGTGGCCGATCGCGGCGACGAACACGATGTCGGGATCGTGCGGGTCGATCACGATGCGCGAGATCTGCCCGGCGTTCGGTAGCCCCATGAACTTCCACGTCTTGCCGGCGTCGGGGGAGAAGAACACGCCGCGACCGTTCACGATGTCGTTGCGGATGTTCGCTTCCCCGGTTCCCACCCAGACGAGGTTGGGATTCGAAGGGGCGAGGGCGATGGCCCCGATCGACGAGGTCGGCTGGTCAGCGAAAATCGCCTCCCAGGAGTTGCCGCCGTCGGTCGTTTTCCAGACGCCGCCCGCCGCGGCCCCGACATAGTAGATGTTCGGCTGGCCGGAAATCCCGGCCACCGCCGTCACGCGGCCGCCCCCCACCGAGGGACCCAGGTTCCGGAACTTGATGTTGTTGAGCGAGTCCGCGGGCAGCGCTGCCGCGGCAGCGGGCGCCGGTTTGCGCGAGCCGCGCTGACCGGCGAGTCCGGGGACGAGCACGGCAGAGAGCAGGAGCACCAAACCAGATCGCAGGGTCATACGCGCATTCCTCCGAGTCGCAGCAATCGCTGCCATTGCGCGGGCGTCGTGGGCACGACGGAGAGTCGGCCCATACGCACCAGCGCGAGGTCCTTGAACGCGGGATCGGCCTTGATCGCGGCGAGCGTGACCGGCGCGGGGAGCTTCGCGCCGGCCTTGAGCTCGACGACCACGAGTTTCGGGTCCTTCTGCTTCGGGTCGGGATAGGCGGCCTTCGTGACGCGCGCCAGACCGACCACCGCCTTCTCGTCACCGGTATGGTAGATGAGGACGTCGTCGCCGGGCTGCATCGCCCGCAGGTGCTTCAGGGCGAGCGGATTCTTCACGCCGTCCCACACCGCCGTTTTCT
>DASTHG010000514.1:0-12130 GCA_035718325.1 Gemmatimonadales bacterium
TCGAGCGCGACGCCGGCGTCCGCGAACGCGGTGAGCGCCCGGCGCGCCAGATGGTAGGTGCCGAGCGCGTGCTCGAAACGCGTGTGCGTGGCGCCGGGATAGACGAGAAAGGCGTGCCCCAGCTGGCGCACGTAGCGCAGCCGCTGCACGGCTGGTGTGTCCAGCAGCTCGAGCGCCGCCGGCTCGAGCTGGATGTTGTTCCACAGCGGATCGCGGACGACTTCGAGCCGCGTCACGCCCTGGGGCCCGGGGGCCCTGCCTCACGCACCGCGGCGTGTACCGAGCTCTCGAACTGCTCGAAGTTCTTGCGGAACGATTCGGCAAGACGCGCGGCCTGCGCGTCGTAGGCGGCCGGATCGGCCCAGGTGCGCCGCGGCAGCAAGAGGTCGGCCGGGACGCCCGGGACGTCGGTCGGCACGGCGAGGCCGAAGGCCGGCTCGCGTACCGTGGGCGTGCGATCGAGCTGGCCGGCGAGCGCCGCCCGCACCATGGCGCGGGTCAACGGCAGCTTCATCCGCTGGCCCGAGCCGAACGGTCCTCCCGTCCAGCCGGTGTTCACGAGCCAGCACTGCACGCCGTGCCGGCCGATTTTCTCGCCCAGCATCGTCGCATACACATTGGGATGGCGCGGCAGGAACGGCGCGCCGAAGCAGGCGGAAAACGTCTCCTTCGGCTCCGTGACGCCGCGCTCGGTGCCCGCGACTTTGGCCGTGTAGCCCGAGAGGAAGTGGTACATCGCCTGCGCGGGGGAGAGTCGCGCGATAGGCGGCATCACGCCCGAGGCGTCGCAGGTGAGGAAGATGATGTGGGTCGGGTGGCCGCCGATGCCGGACGGGACGTGATTGGGAATGAAGTCGATCGGATAACAGGAGCGGGTGTTCTCCGTGATCGCCGCCGAATCGAGGTCGAGTGCCCGAGTCGTGGGATCGACCACCACGTTCTCGAGCACGGTGCCGAAGCGGCGCGTGGTCGCGTAGATCTCGGGCTCGGTCTCCGCCGACAGGCGGATCACCTTGGCGTAGCAGCCGCCCTCGAAGTTGAACACGCCGTGGTCGCTCCAGCCGTGCTCGTCGTCGCCGATCAGGCCGCGGTGCGGATCGGCGGAGAGCGTCGTCTTCCCGGTTCCCGAGAGTCCGAAGAACAGGGCGACGTCGCCCGCCTCGCCCACGTTGGCGGAGCAATGCATCGGCAGCACACCCTGGGCGGGAAGCAGGTAATTCAACACCGAGAAGATCGACTTCTTCATCTCCCCGGCGTAGCGCGTCCCGCCGATCAGCACGACGCGGCGCGCGAAGTTGATCACGATGAACGTCCCCGAGCGGGTGCCGTGCACGGCGGGATCGGCCTGCATCTCCGGTGCGTGCAACACGTGCCACGCCGGCTTGAACGCGGTCAAGTCGGCCGTGGTGGGGCGCAGGAACATGTTCGACACGAACAGCGTGTGCCACGCGTTGGGTGTGAGAAACCGCACCGGCAACCGGTAGGCGGAATCGGCGCCGGCGAACACATCGCGGACGAACAGCTCCTGGCTGTTCAAGTGGTGCATCACGTCGGTCGCCAGGCGGTCGAACTGCGCGCCGCCGAGCGGCTGATTCACTTTCCCCCACCACACCTGGTCACTGCTCGACGGCTCCTGGGTCACGAACTTGTCGTTGGGGGAGCGGCCGGTGTGCGGGCTCGTCACCGCGCAGAACGGTCCGCTGGCGGCGAGCACGCCCTCGCCGCGCCGCAGCGCGAGCTCATAGAGCGCCGCGGGCCCGAGGTTCCAGTGCACCGGGTGCTGCGGGGCGAAGCCCACGAGCTGCGCCCCCGACGTTCGGGTGCCGATCGTAGTGGGCGGAGCGGAGGACATGAGGGATCCTTTAGAGGTTAGGCCGCAGCGGATGCTGGTGTTCCAGCGCATCCAGGGCGGCCAGGACGGCGAGGTTCACGATCTCGTTCACTTCAGCGCCGCGTTGCAAAACGTGTACCGGCTGGGCCATCCCCACCAGAATCGGGCCGATCGCCTCGGCCCCGCCCAGCCGGGCCAGCAGCTTGTAGGCGATGTTCGCGGCGTCGAGGTCGGGGAATATCAACACATTGGCCGCGGCCCGCAGGTGGGAGAACGGGTACATGCGGGTGAGGATCCCCTCCACGACGGCCGTATCCGCCTGCATCTCCCCATCGACTTGCAGCTCCGGCTCGCGCTCGTGCAGCAGCTGCACGGCGCGTCGCACCTTCTCGGCCCCGGGATGTTTCACGGAGCCGAAATTGGAGAACGACAACAGCGCGACGCGCGGCTCGATCCCGAGTCGCCAGACGAAGCGCGCGGTGGCCGACGCGATCTCCGCCAGCGTCTCCGAGTCGGGTTCGATGTTCACGGTGCAGTCGGCGAAGAAAATCGTCTGCTGCTGGAACACGAGCATGTACACGCTGCTCGTGTGGCGACGCCCCGGCTCGACCCCGATGACCTCGAGCGCGGGCCGGATCACGCCGGCGTAGTGCATGTCGGCGCCGGCGACGAGCGCATCGGCCTGGTGGCGGCGCAGCAGCAGCAGTCCGAAGTAGAGCGGATCCTTCACGAGGGCGCGGGCCTCGCGCAGCGTGATGCCGCGGCGCTGGCGCAGTCCCCACAGCTCCTGGGCCATCGCTTCCGCATCGACCGCCGTGAGCGGATCGAGCAGCTCGATGTCCTCGAGCGTCACGCCGGCGTCGTCGGCGAGCCGGCGCATCACGTCGACGTCGCCGAGCAGGACGGGCCGGGCCGCGCCGTCGTCGGCCAGGGCCCGCGCCGCGCGCACGATGCGCGTGTCTTCGCCTTCCGGAAACACGATGCGTTGCGGGTCTTGCTGCGCGCGCATCGTCAGGCCGCGCATCACCTCGCGCACCTTGCCGAGGCGCGCGTCGAGCTCGGCGCGGTACTCCTCGACGTCGATCACTCGGCGCGCCACCCCTGTACCGACGGCGGCCCAGGCGACGGCGGGCGCCACCCACAGCAGCACCCGCGGATCGAAGGGTTTGGGGATGAGGTAGTCAGGGCCGAAGCGCAGGCGCTCGAGTCCGTACGCCCGCATCACGTCCTCGGGCACCTCCTCGCGCGCGAGCGAGGCCAGCGCCTTCGTCGCGGCCATCTCCATGTCGGCGTTGATCTGCTTCGCTCGTACGTCCAGGGCGCCGCGGAAGATGAACGGGAAGCCCAACACATTGTTGACCTGATTGGGAAAATCCGAGCGGCCGGTGGCGATCAGCGCATCGGGGCGCGCACGCCGCACCTCATCGGGCATGATCTCCGGCGTCGGGTTCGCGAGCGCGAACACGATCGGCCGCTGCGCCATGGCGCGCACCATGTCGCCCGTGACGATCCCGCCCGTCGACAACCCGATGAACACGTCCGCACCGCGCAGCAGTTCGGCGAGGGAACGCTCCGCGAATGCGCGGGCGAAGCGCGCTTGGTATGGGTTCAGGTCGGCGCGGCTCGACTCGATCGGTCCATGCACATCGCACAGTGTGATGTGCTCGCGCCGGACGCCGAGGCGGACGTAATGCTCGGCGGAGGCCAGCGCCGCGGCGCCGGCGCCCGCAAAGACGATGCGCACGTCCGCGATGTCCTTTTCGGCGAGCTCGAGGGCGTTGAGCAGCGCCGCGCCGGTGATGATCGCGGTGCCGTGCTGGTCGTCGTGGAACACCGGGATCGACAGCCGCTCGCGCAGCTGCTCTTCCACATAGAAGCAGTCGGGGGAGCGGACGTCCTCCAGGTTGATGCCCCCGACCGTCGGCTCGAGTAGCTGGCAGAAGCGGATCAGGTCGTCGGGATCTTCGGAGCCGACTTCCAGGTCGAACACGTCGATGTCGGCGAACGCCTTGAAGAGGATGGCCTTGCCTTCCATCACGGGCTTGGCGGCGAGCGGCCCGATGTTGCCAAGGCCGAGGACTGCCGTGCCGTTGGAGACGACGGCGACGAGGTTGCCGCGCGCCGTGTAGGTGTAGACGTCTTCGGGGCGGCGGCGGATTTCGAGACACGGCTCCGCCACCCCCGGCGTGTAAGCGAGGGACAGGTCGCGCTGGTTCTTGAACGGCTTGGTCGGCGAGACCTGGATTTTTCCGGGTCGACCCTGCGCGTGATAATCGAGGGCTTCCTGGCGTCGCGTCGACATCTGGGCCAGAAGTCCTTTCCGGGGAAGGGGTTATGCTAGGAAAACGGGACGGGTGTGTCAAGCCGAGTGCTGTATTTGACGACAGAGTCCCGAGTTACAGACGTCGGCTGGGCGGTCCGTTCCGAGTTTGAACGCCACTCCGCTGAGTCATTCCTCTGCAAGGTTCGGCGGGTCGAAAGTCGGGTATATGTACGACCCGTTCACCCAGGTCTCCTGCTCCTATATGCGCTATCCGTCATTGGCGTTGTGCCTCGGGCTGTCGCTCGCCGTGGCGTGCAGCGGCGATCACGTGACCACGCCTCCCACCTCCTGTGGCACCGGCGTCGGTGCACCGATCTCCCTCGCTGTCGGTGCCTACGCCTCGATCGACCCCGCCGCCAGCTCGGGCTGCTTCCAGTTCGCCGCCAACACTTCGCCGTCGGAGTCCACGGAGTATCTGGTGGTGGCGCAATCGGCAACCGGGACAGCGGGACAATCCTCCCCGTTCAATATCCGGGGCGGAGCGGCTGCGACCGCGGCCGCGGCGATCATGGCCCGGACGGTCCCGCCCGACACGCGCACACAAACCGCGGTGCAATTCGACCGCACGATGCGCCGGATGGGGCGCACGCGTAGCTATCCATCCGTCCAGCCGGCTTCACACGCCGCACCCAGAGCGGCGACAGTCGCCGGTGCGCCGGCGCCCCCGGCCGTGGGATCGCTGCGCGTGTTCAAAGTGTGCGGCAATCTGGCGTGCAGCACGATCAAGAGCGTCGCCGCGAAGGCGCGTGTCGTCGGCGCCCACATCGCCGTGTACGTCGATACGCTGGCACCCGCGGGCGGACTCGACTCCGCCGATCTCGACACCCTGAAGCAGGTGTTCGACAGCCGGTTGTATCCGATCGACACGGCGGCCTTCGGCGGCGTCTCGGATATCGACTCGAACTCGGTCGTCATCGTGTTGATGACGGGCATCGTCAACGCCCTGGTCTCCAAAACGCGGTGCCAGACGAGTGGGTACGTCGCCGGGTTCTTCTTCCCAGGTGATCTCGATCCGACGACGGCTTCGCAGTTCAACCACGGCGAGGTGTTCTACTCCATCGTCGCCGATCCCAATGGGACCCTGAGCTGCGCGCATTCCGATTCGCTCGTCAAGGCCGGTACGCCCGTCACGTTCGTGCACGAGTTCCAGCATATGATCAGCTTCGTGCAGCACGTGCTCGTGCGCGGCGGGAGTTCCGAAGAAGGATGGCTCGACGAAGGCTTGTCGAAGTACGCCGAAGAGCTGGCGGGACGGAGCTTCCTTCCGGGCGATCCGCAATCGTTCTCGAACTTCGCTTTCGGCGACGTCTACGACGCGTATCAATATCTCCTCGCACCATCCGGCTCGCCGCTCCTGATCCCCGAAGACACCGGAACGCTCGCCGAGATCGGGGCGAGCTGGCTGTTCACACGGTACATGATCGACCAGTTCGGCGCCGGGGTGGCGCTCAAGTTACACCAGACGACGCTCGTCGGGTCAGCCAACGTCGCCGCCCAGACCGGCCAGCCGTTTACGACCCTCGTGACCCGCTGGGCGCTCGCCAACTGGGTCTCGGATCTCCCGTCCTTCTCGGCGCCCAGCGAGTTGCAATACAGCTCCTGGCACTTTCGTACGACGTTCGGATCGCTCAATAGTCAGGACTCGACCAATTTCCCGCGCGCCTATGCGCTGCTTCCCGCGACGGGTGCAGGCGGCACGATCAACGTGTCGGGGACGTTGACGTCAGGATCGGGGGCGTACGCCCGCGTGTTCCAGCCGCCGAATGGAGCGGGATTCTCGCTGCACTTCACACGCGACGGGAGTACGGCCCTCGCGGCGGCGCTGGTACCGCGGCTGGATGTGATTCGGATACGGTGAAGGAGAGACGCTATTGGCTGTTAGCTATTGGCTCTTGGTTTGGCCGATAGCTAATAGCCGATAGCCAATAGCCAATAGCCAATAGCCAATAGCCAATAGCCAATAGCCAATAGCCCATCAACGCGGCGGGGGCCCGAGGGTCGGGGTAGTGTGATACAACGCCTCCACCGTACGCCGGTCTCCATCACTGGGCTGATTCACCTTGGGCGTCGCGGCCATGATGTCGCGCAGCGAATCAGGGCTTTCCTGGAACAGCCCCAGGGCGTGTCCCATCTCGTGGATCGTCGTACGGGCCACGCACGCCTGCACCTGGCCGGCCGTAAAGACGGTTCCCCTGAGAATCTGAATCTCGGTCTCGAACGGTCCCGCAAACGCCGTCCCGCTCGAGTCGAGGACGCCTTGTGTGACACCGCCGCAGGCCTTCACGGCAGGACCATTATCGGGAGGCGCGTCGGGCGGCACGCTGTCGGCCCAGCGCACGATGACGTCTGCCGCGGTCGAGTCATTCACCAGGATGCCGCTGAATTCCCCGTACAGGAACTGGCGTTGCCACGCGTCGATCGCGTTGCCGAGGAGCGTTCGCAGGTTGCCGCGCGGCTGGGCGTAGAACCGCACCGGCAGCCGGTTCTCAGGCCAGTGGAACACGTCGCCGAACTGGTCGGTGAAGGGATAGGTGGGGTTGTGGTTCGGTGCCATCGGGTTGAAGCAGGCGAGGACCGTGGTCGCGATGGCGATGGGCAGCAACCGCTTCACTTGCGCTCTCCGAGATCCAGTCGCACACCCGCGCTGATGCGGTAAACGACGCGCGATTCGGTGAACCCGGCGTTGCGCAACGCGGGAGTGAGGAACTTGTGCAGGTCGCCCGCGAGCTCGAGCGCGAGGTGGTGCCGCGCCAGCAGGGCAGGGGCGGCATCGAACGCCAGCGAGCCATAGGGGATCACCCCGCCCGAGCCGTCGCTGAACAGGCCGACCGAGTGCGCCGGCAGGTAGCTAAGAGCCCCGATCGCGAAGCGTCCGTCGAGCCACGGGTGCAGCTGCCGCCGCAATCCGACGGCGAGCCCGAGCGTCCACACGCGCGTGATCTCCGCCGTCGAGCCGTCCGCGTCGTGCCGCCGGAGCGGGCTCGTGCCGAGGTCGGCGAGCAGCTCGAGCTGCCAGGGTCCGGCGAGCGGCAGATCGGCCGATACCCCGAGCGCCTGCCCGATGGCCGGTCGCACGTCGAGCGGCGTGACGATGGAATCGTGCACCAGCGTCGAGCTGTAGCGGGCGCCCAGCGACGCGTGCAGCGAAACTTGCGCCGCGAGCGGTCGGGCGAGCAAGACGCCCATCCCGACAACCAGGATCCGGCGCCGCATCATACCTCGAGGCGGTCGCCTTCACGGGCTACGAGCGCGTAGAGCACCGGCATCACGAGGATGCTGATCAGAAGCTGCGACAGCATTCCCCCGACGATGACCATGGCGAACGGTCGTTGCGAGTCGGTGCCGACGCCGTGCGCCATCGCGGCCGGTAACAGTCCCAGCGCCGCAACGATGGCGGTCATCATGATCGGCCGCAGGCGCAGCACCGCCGCCTCGCGCGAAGCCTGGGTGATGTTCATCCCGTCCTTGCGCAGCTCATTGGCGTAGGAAACGTACACCACCGTGGTCTGCACCGAGACGCCGAACAGCGCCAGGAAGCCGATTCCCGAAGAGACCGAGAACGAGGTTCCAGTGAGCCACAGCGCGAGCAGCCCGCCCAGCGGCGCCGACAGCAACACCCCTACCACCGCGATCAACGGAAACTTGATGTTGTTGTAGAGGCCGAACAGGATCAGGAAGATCAACAACAGGGTGAGCGGGACAATCACCTGGAGCTGGCTGCGGGACGCCGTGTACTCCTGATACTCTCCGCCCCAGACCACACGGTAGCCGGTGGGCACATGGACGGCAGCGAGCGCCTGCTGCTGTGCGTCGCGCACCGTTCCCGCCAGATCTCTCCCTTCCACTGAATACTGCACGCCGATGAAACGGGAGTTGTCCTGACGGTAGATGAAGGACGCCCCGTTCGCGACCTGGATCGCAGCCAGCTCCTTCAGCGGCACGTGCTGCCCGCCGGGGGTCGAGATGGGAATATTGCCGATCGCCTCCGGCGTTTCGCGAAACCGGGGCTCGAGTCGCAGCACGAGGTCGAAGAGCCGCTCGCCTTGAACGACCTGGGTGGCCGGGGCTCCGCCCACCGCCGCTTCGATCACGCTGTTGATGTCCGCGACGTTGAGGCCATAGCGCGCGATCTTGTCTCGATCGGGCGTGATGGTGAGGCTCGGCTGGCCCAACTCCTGGACCAGAGTGAGCTGGGTGATCCCGCGCACCCGTTCGAGGACGCGCTTGATCTGTTTGCCGATCGTCTCGAGCGTGTCGAGATCGGTCCCGAAAACCTTGACGTCGAGTGCGCTCTTCAGCCCGGTCTCTGCCTCGTCCACGGCGTCCTCGGCGGGCTGCGTGTAATTGAAGATGATTCCGGGAAACGTCTCGAGCCGATTGTCGATCGCCGCGATGAGCTGCTGCTTGGTGTGGATCGGCCCCGTCCACGCCGCGTACGGCTTCAACCCCACGTAGAACTCGGCGTTGAAGAACCCGGTCGGATCGGTCCCGTCGTCGGGGCGGCCGTGTTCGTCGGAGACGTCCGTTACCTGCGAGAACGATCGCAGGATGGCCCGAATCTGCGGCACGATGCGGGCCGACTCCTCGAGCGAGATCGTGTAGGGCATCGTGGCCCGCACCCAGATCGCCCCCTCATCGAGGTGCGGCATGAACTCGGCGCCGATCCTCGACCAGACGGCCACCATGAGCAGGAGCAGCCCTCCCGAAGCCGCAAGAACGTGGCGCGGTCGGGCCAGGCACCAATCGACCGTATGCTCGTAGCGGCGCTTGATCCATTCGTACGCCGGGTTGGGGCGATCCGAGACGCCGCCGCGCAGCAACCACGCGCAGAGCAGCGGCAACAGGATCAGCGTGACGAGGAGTGACCCCACCAGCGCGAAGATCATCGTGTCGGCCGTGGGCGTGAACAGCTTCCCCGACGGTCCGGTCAGCACGTAGATCGGCAGGAAGCCGGCGACGATCACGGCCACCGAATAGAAGATGGGCCGATCGACCTCGGCCGCGGCATCGACGATGACGTCGTGAATCCGGTAGGTGGTCCCGTGCCGCAAAGCGAGTTGGCGATGAATGTTCTCGACCATGATGACGGCGGAGTCCACCAGAATCCCGAAATCGATCGCGCCGATGGACAGGAGGTTCGCGGGGATGTGGCGCAGGTCGAGAAACAGGAAAGCGAACAGCAGCGACAGTGGGATCGTGACCCCGACGATGAGCGCCGAGCGCACGTTGTACAGGAAGAAAATGAGCACGACGAGGACCAGGAGGATGCCGCGCGCGAGGTTTCCTTCCACCGTGTGGGTCGTCAGGGAGATCAGCTCGCTGCGATCGTAAAACGGATGGACCTGGACGTCTCTGGGAAGGATGGCGCCGTTCAGCTCTCGCGTCTTCGCCTCCACGCGTTGCAGCACCGTCTGGGCCTGTTCCCCCTTGCGCATGAGAATGACGCCCTCGACGGCGTCGTCAGTGCCATTGAACCCGAACTGCCCCAGCCGCGGCGCATGTCCGACGGCGACCTGTCCCACGTCCTTGACCAGAATCGGCACGCCGTTGCGATTGGCCAGCACGACGTTGCCGATGTCCTCGAGGGTCTCCAGGCGCCCCAAGCCGCGGATGTAGTAGAACTGTCCGCCCTGCGAATAGAATCCGCCACCGGCGTTGCCGTTGTTCTGCGCCAGCGCGGTCTCGACGTCGGTCACGGAGAGTCCCGCCCCGGCGAGTCGGGTCGGGTCCAACAGGACCTGGTACTGGAAGGTTTCCCCTCCGAGCGACGATTCGTCGGCTACACCGGCGACGGCCTTGTACTGCCGGCTGATGACCCAGTCGTTGATGATCTTCAGCTCCATCGCCGAGCGGTCGGGGCTCTGCACCACGTAGCGGTAGACGAGACCCGAGGGCGAAAAGAGCGGAGAGACCGACGGGGACACCCCTTCGGGCAATTCCGCATCGGGGAGGCGCTCGAACACCTGTTGGCGGGCGAAATAGTCATCGGTGCCGTCGGCGAACGTCATCACGACATCCGACAGCCCGTAGAGCGAGACGGACCGAATCACCTGCATCCGGGGGAGGCCGTTCATTTCGACTTCCAGCGGCACCGTGATGAGCCGTTCGACTTCCTCTGCGGCATGCCCCGGCCACTGCGTAATCACCTCGACCATGGTGGGGGAGAGATCGGGGTAGGCGTCCACCGGAAGACGCGAGAACGACCAGATCCCGACCGCCACCAGCAGCACCGTCATGAGTCCGATGAGAAACGGCTGTTTGAGCGACCACGCCACCAGGCGATTGATCGCCGACGCCGCTGCCGGCGTTGCGCCGCCCCCGAGGTCCGCGTGACCCGTCATTGGCTCTCGGCGAACTGCAGGAACAGCCCGCCCTCCGTGATCACGTGATCGCCGGCCGCCAGGCCGGTCGTGATCTCGAACTGGTCGCCGACCCGCGAGCCGAGCCCCACGGTGCGGCGCTCGAACGAGCTGTCCGGCTTGGCGAGGAACACGAACGGGAGGTTTTGGTCGTCGCGCAGCACCGCGGAGGTCGGCACCAGCACGCCGCGCCGCGGATGCAGCGAGTGGATCCTGACCCGCACGTACATGTCGCGCTTCAGTCCTTCACCCCGGTTTTCGGTGATGATACGGACCGTCGTCGCGCGGGTATCCGGGGCGACCAGCGCGCCGACGTAGTCGACCCGGCCGTGGAAGATCTGCGTACTGTCGGTGAGCTGCACGTCGGCTGGATCGCCCACGGCCACGTCCGGAAGGTCGTGCTCGAACACATTGGCCATGACCCACATCGTGGAGAGGCGTGCGACGGTAAACGTCGGCGTCTGGCCGGCCTGTAACAGCTGCCCCGGGGTGATGAGCCGCTCGACCACCGACCCCGGCAACGGTGACCGGATGATGCCCTGTGGGACCTCGATCGGCTGATTTTGCCGGATCGCCTCGATCGTGACCGAGTCGACGCCGATGGCGTGGAGCTGATCGAGGGCCGCGTCGCGGTCGGCGACGGCCGCGGCGGCGTCGGTCTGCGCCTGCTCGAGTTCCTGCCGCGCCAGGGCGTCGTTGGCGAACAGGGCCGAATCCCGGGCGGCGACCCGCAGCGCGTTACGCGCCGCCGCCTGCGCCTTGCGATACGCGCCCACCGCCGCCGCGAAGTCGGGCGAGGACACATACGCGAGCGGCTGCCCGGCCGCCACCCGGGCCCCCGGCTCCACCAGCACGCGCGTCACGGGTCCAGAGATCGGCGCGAGCACCTGGGTACTGTGGTCGCCGTCGAAGGCGACCGTGCCGCTCACTTCCACGGTCGGGCGGAACGTCGCCACATCCACGGGCGCGACGTGGATGCGGACGCGCTGATTCTCCGTCAGCCCGAAGGCGGCGCTTGCGCCTTCCGGCTTGGCGTCGGTATGCCGGCACGCCACGCCAACGAGCGCGACGACGAGCATGAGGCGGCGGTCAGCGGTCATGGCGGGCTCCGGGAGTCTCGAGGGGAGCGCCGACAGCACGCTCCAGATCGGCGCGCGCGTCGTTGGCGGCGCCCAAGGCGTCGGCGAACTGGCCTTCGGCATCGAGCAGCGTGCGGCGGGCATCGAGCACGTCGAGCGCCGAGGACCCGCCCAGGCCGTAGCTCGTAAGCGCGATCTCATAGGCGCGGCGGGCTTCGGGTAGCAGCGCGTCGCGCAGGTAGACCGCTTGCTGCAGCGCGGTGGCCGCCGCAGCGTGGGTCGTGCGCACGTCGAGGTCCACCTGCGCCTGCAGGTCGGCGTACGTCGCTTCCAGCTCGCGCTCGTGATGGCGCGCCTGGGAGACCTCGCCGCGTTGATGGTTCCAGAAGAACAGCGGGACGGAGAAACCGATGCTCGTGGTGTACGTGCTCGCCGTTCCCTGGGCCATGTTCTTGGACAGTCCGAGGTCCAGGTCGGGCAGCAAGGACATCTGCGCCAGCGCGGTCGCGGCGCTGGCGCCGGCGCGCTGCCGCGCCAG
>DASTHG010000515.1:0-14261 GCA_035718325.1 Gemmatimonadales bacterium
TGAGCTGTCGGGCGTCGCCGCCCGCTCACCGGCGTAACCGGCCATGGCCAGCGTCGTCGTTTCCTGCTACAACGTCGCGAGCTTCCCCGAGGGGGGCGGACACTTCTGGGTGTACATGCAGTACGTCCAGGCGCTGCGGGCCGCGGGGTGCGAAGTGTACTGGCTCGAGCGGTTCCGGCGCGGGAAAGACCCGCTCCGCGACGAGCGGGCTATTCCAGAGTTCTTCGCCCGCATGGCACGGTTTGGCATGGACGGGAAAGTGCTGCTGTACACGCAGGACGACGGGCCCGAGGGCAGCGAGCCGCAGCTCACGTTCATCGGAACCACGCGACAGGAAGCCGAGTCGGCCCTGCGGCGTTCCGATCTGCTGTTGAATTTTCATTACGCCATCGATCCCCGGCTGCTCGCGTGTGCCCGCCGCACCGCGCTGGTCGATATCGATCCCGGACTGCTGCAGCTCTGGATCAGCACCGGCCAGCTCCACGTGCCGCCGCACGACTGCTATCTGACGATCGGCGAAACCGTGGGGACGGCGGCGGCGCGCTTCCCCGACTGCGGGTTCCCGTGGATTCGGTTCCGCCCGCCCGTGTGCCTCGATCTGTGGCCCTACTCCTTCGACCCCCGCCCTGCGCCGTTCACGACGGTGGCCGGATGGTGGTCGGGCATGTGGGTACGGGAGGTCGTGGATGGGCGCGACGTGCTGTATGAAAACACGAAACGGGTCTCGTTCCTCGAATTCGTCGACGTCCCCAGGCGGACACCGCAGCCGCTCGAGCTGGCACTGTTCCTGGCGTCGGACGACGCGGCGGACCTGGCGGTGCTGCAGCAGCATGGATGGCGGGTGCAGCGCTCCCAGGACGTGGCCGGCACGCCGGAGCAATACCGCAGCTATGTCCAGCACTCGCGCGGAGAGTTCAGCTGCGCCAAACCCTCGTGCATGAAACTGCAAAACGCCTGGATCTCCGACCGGACGCTGTGCTACCTCGCGAGCGGCAAGCCTGCCGTCGTGCAGCACACCGGACCCAGCGACTATCTGCCCAACGGTCTCGGCCTGCACCGCTTTACGACACTCGACGAGGCGGCCGCGGCCGTCGATCTGGTCAACAGTGACTACGCGCGGCAGTGCCGCGCGGCGCGCGACATCGCCGCCACCTGGTTCGACGGCACGGCCGTGCTGGAGCACATCCTCAACGCGACTCTGGGAGCACCCGCATGCTGATTCTGTCCGTCACCACCGCGCTGTTACAAGGAGCAGTGCCGCTCCCGGCCCAGGGAGAGGCGGGCTCCCGCGCCGTGCCGACGGTGTCGGCGATCCGGGTCGATCGTTCGCCCGTGGTCGACGGCCGGCTCGATGATCCGGCCTGGGGGTCAGCGGTACTCGTGTCGGGCCTCGTGCAGAGCGATCCGGACGAAGGACACGCGGTCTCCGAATCCACGGTCGTGCGCGTCGTGTACGACCGCACCGCCCTGTACATCGGCGCCCGGCTGTTCGATCACCAGCCCGACGCGATCGTGCGCCTGCTCGGCCGGCGCGACGTGGTGACGCCGAGCGACGAGTTCCAGCTCATGCTCGACACCTACCACGACCGGCGCACCTCGTTCCTCTTCGCGGTGAGCTCGAGCGGCGTCCAGCGCGACGCCGTCGCGGGAGACGACGGGGATGATTTCGACGAGTCGTGGGACGCCGTGTGGCAGTCGGCCGTGACCCTCGATTCGCTCGGCTGGACCGTGGAAATGCGCATTCCGTTCTCGCAGCTCCGCTTCTCAAAAGCCGCGAGCCAGGTCTGGGGCGTGCGCTTCGTACGCTTGATCCAACGCAAGAACGAGCTGGCGTTGTACCCCTTCGTCGCCAAGACCGAAACCGGGGTCGCCTCTCGCTTCGCGCAGCTCGTGGGGCTGCGCGATCTGGCCGACGCCCGCGGCGTGGAGATCCTCCCTTATTCGGTGGCGCGCCAGCGGTTCGATCGTCCGGAGGCCAACAATCCATTCGACGACGGGCACACCGTGTTCGGCGGTGCCGGCATCGACATCAAAGCGGGCCTGTCACCCAGCTTCAAGCTCGACCTCACCGCCAACCCCGACTTCGGCCAGGTCGAGCTCGACCCGGCGTTCGTCAATCTCACGGCGTTCGAGCAGTTCCTGACCGAGCACCGACCGTTCTTCACCGAAGGATCGTCGTTGTTCTCGTTCGGCAGCACCGGCGGGGGCATCAATCCGCGATTCGACACGCCGCTCATGTTCTACTCGCGACGCATCGGCCGGCCCCCGCAGGGCGAGCCGACCTCGTCGGGCGATTTTACCGACGTACCCGAGGCCACGACGATCCTGGGCGCCGCCAAGCTGAGCGGCAAGACGGCGAGCGGCTGGTCGGTGGGGGCCGTCGAGGCGGTAACGGCGCGAGAGTTCGCGACCGTGGCCGACTCGGCGTTGGGCGCGCGCTATCATGACGAGGTCGAACCGCTCACCAACTACTTCGCCTCGCGCGTCAAGCGCGACTTCGACGGCGGGAACACGACGCTCGGGTTCGTCGGCACTGGCGTGCACCGGGTCCTCGACCAACCGGCCCTCAAGTTCCTCGGCTCGGAGGCGTACGCCGGCGGCGTCGACTTTCTGCGTCGCTGGGGCGATCGGGCATACTCGCTCGCCGCGAGCGTGAGCGGCTCGCTGGTGCACGGAGACACGACCGCGATCAACGAGTTCCAGGAAGCATCCGACCGCTACTACCAGCGGCCCGATGCGCACCATTACCGGTTTGACTCCACCGCCACCTCGCTCAGCGGCATCGCCGCCGACGTGTACCTCAACAAGGTCGGCGGCAACTGGGTGTGGAGCCTGGCGGCGAACACGATGACGCCGGGGTTCGAGGTGAACGACCTGGGGTTTCAGGAGCGCGTGGACATCGCCTCGGTATTCGGCGCCGCGGGTTACAAATGGACGCACCCGGGACGGGTATTCCGTCTGGCGTACGCCTACCTCTCCACCAAGTCGAGCTGGAATTACGACGGCGACCTGATCCACCGGTCGTACAACATGTATGCGTTCGGCCGCTTCCGGAATTTCTGGGAAGCGGACGCGAGCCTCACCGTCAACGCTCAGGTGCTCGACGACCGGCTGACGCGCGGCGGCCCGCTGGCGAGCACGCCGGCGGGGTGGACCGCCGCGGCCGAGGCGTACACCGACAATCGCAAGACGGTGAGCGCGTATGCCTATGCGTCTTACTCCCGCAACAGGGTCGGCGGATGGTACCTGAGCGCCCAGCAGACCATCACGGCGCGGCCGAGCAAGTCGCTGTCGCTGAGTCTCGGGCTGGGGTATGAGAGCGGCTGGGACGCGGCCCAATACGTGCAAACCGTTGTGGACTCGACCGACATCGCGACGCTGGGCAGCCGCTACGTCTTCGCGGCGATTCGGGAACGCAGCGCCTACGCGACGTTGAAGGTCAACGCGGCCTTCTCCCGTACGCTCAGTCTGCAGCTGTACACACAGCCGTTCACGTTCATCGGCGCCTACGACAGCTTCTCGGAGCTGTACGCCGCACGGACCTACCTCTTCAGCCGGTACGGGGTGAACAACAGCTCCACGATCACGTCGGACGGATCCAGTTACACGGTGGACCCCGACGGGCCCGGCCCGGGCCAACCCTTCACGATCGACAACCCGAACTTCCGCAGCCGGTCGTTCCGCAGCAACGCCGTGCTGCGCTGGGAATACCGCCCCGGCTCCACGATCTTTTTTGTCTGGAGCCAGACCCGCTCTGGCGATTTCACGGGTGTCAACACCGGCCTCGTGGGGGATTTGCGCCAGGCGACGTTCCTCGATCGCCCGACCAACGTGCTGCAGGTGAAAGTGAACTATTGGCTGCGGCCGTAGCAAGAGATGCTTGATCGTTGCTTGACCGGTCCCAGCGATGATTGTTCGCGCCGCCGAACACTCGAATCGGGAGACCACCATGCGTTACGGGACCGCCGTCGCCTCCATTGCGCTTGCCTGTGCGGCATGTAGCTCGCCGGACGCTCCGTTGACACCACACAGCGCCTTCCAACCCGCTCTGTCGCTCGGACAGGAGGGGCCTCACCCACCTGTGTTCGCGGCCATCGACCTGGGCACCCTGGGTGGTGCCCACGCCGATGCAGCGGCGATCAATAACGCTGGACGAGTCGTGGGATGGAGCGAGACCTCTGCTGGAGAGACGCGTGCATTCATGTGGGCCAACGGCCGCATGACGGACCTCGGTACGCTGAATGGCGCCACCAGCCGCGCAGTCGCAATCAATGACGCCGATGATGTCGTTGGTCACCTCGAGACCGACACGGGATTCCGCGGCTTCTTCTGGAGCCAAGGCGTGATGATCGACCTAGGTGACCTCGGCGGCACACTCACCAGCGTGACCGCGCTCAACAACCGTGGGCACATCGCAGGGGCGAGCACCACCGGTGACGGTGAGTTCCATGCGTTCGTGTGGGCGAGTGGGGTAATGACTGACCTTGGAACGCTGGGCGCCGTGCCGAGCTCCGCGCTGGCCATCAACGACGACGATCAGATTGTGGGGTATAGCGCGACAGTCGACAACGACTTTTCTACACTCCGCGCCTTTCGTTGGGCCAACGGCGTCATGACCGATCTAGGCACACTGGGCGGGTCTTTTAGCGCAGCGAACGACATCAATCGTTCCGGCCAGATCGTCGGGAACAGCACCCTGGCCAGCGGCGACAATCACGGGTTCGTCTGGAACGACGGCATCATGACCGACCTCGGAACACTCGGGGGATCAGCCAGCTTCGCCGAGGCGATCAATAACGCAGGACAGATCGTCGGCGTCAGCACAACCGGAAACGGCGAGCAGCACGCGTTCCTCTGGGCGAACGGCGTCATGAAAGACCTCGGTGCACCACCGTCGGACGTGACTCCGATCAGTGCGGCCATTGCGATTAACGACGCCGGGGTCGTGTTGGGACACGCCTTTCTGCCCAACAGTGAGGATCATCCGTTTGTGTGGATCCGGGGCATGATGATCGATCTCGGAACGCTGACTCGGGAACCTGGCTCGGAGGCTTTTCCAGAAGCGATCAACAACGTGGGACAGATCGTCGGGGGCTCGAACCCGGGACGAGCAGTGCTGTGGCAGCGCGCGCCACGCACCAGCGCCGGGCCGCAACCCTGAGTCGACGCCGAGCTACGCCGGGCGGCGAAACTCCGCGTCGATGCGCAGGAAGTCGCGGCTCACGCGCTCCCAGTTGAAGTAGGTCTCCACCGCCTTGCGACCCGCTGCGCCCATACGCCGGCGCAGCGGCTCGTCGGTCAACAGCCGATTCACGGCCACGGCGACTGCCGCGGGGGACTCGGGATCCACGAGCACCCCGGTTTCATCGTCGCGCACCGCGTCGGCCACGCCGCCGGAGCGCCCGCCGACGACCGCGACGCCTGAGGCCTGCGCCTCGACGAGCGAAATCCCAAAGCCTTCGGCCAGCAATTCGTGATAGCGCGACACGCCGACGTAGAGATCGGCGGCGTTGTAGAGCGCCGGCAGCTCCGCGTCGGGTACGAAGCCGAGGAACTTCACGGCATGATGGACGCCCTCCTGTCCCGCGATGCGCGCCAGCTCGTCGCCGCGCGGGCCAGTGCCGGCGACGGCGTAGCGCACCCCGGGATGGATCGTCCGGATCGCGGGGAGCGCGCGGATCACGGTGTCGATCCCCTTGTGCCATTCGAGTCGCGCCACGGTGAGGAGCCACGGCCCCCCCTCGAGCCCGTAGCGCCGCCGCACCGCGCGTGCGTCGATCCCAGGGCGGAATTGTCCGGGCTCGGTGCCGAGGGGCACTACCTGCACCCGCGCCGCGAGATCTGGCCGTTCGAGCCGCTCGTACACGCGCCGCGCCAGCGCCGCCGTCCACGAGCTGTTGGCGGCGAGCACGGTCGCGCCGGTCACGAGTCCCGAGGCCGTCCAGCGCTTGAAGCGGCTCTTCCCGATCTTGTGCTCGAGCAACAACAGCTCCGTGCCGTGCACGACGACGCCGTAGGGGACCCCGTACCGTTTGGCGAGCCACCACGCGGGGTATCCGGCCGGCTTCAGCTCGCCGCACCAGGCGAAGCCGAAACGGTGACGCCGCTCGAGCCGCGAGGCGCGCGCCGTCCACAGCGCCAACCCGTTGATGGTGCGCAATCGCGTGGCGCGGATGCCGGCGCGATCGATGGTCTGGGGGAACCCGGTGTCGCTCTCCGCACTGTCGGGATAGGCGCCCGTCGAGACGACGAGCGACTGCGCCGGGTAGCGCAGCGCCAGCTCTCCCATCATGCGTGCGATGCCGCCGCCGTGCGGCGGGAAATTGAACGACAGGAGGAGGGTGGTCAGGCGACCTGCGCTTCGATTTCCCTCAAATCCCGGATGACGCGGTCCCAATTGTAGAACGTTTCGACCGACTTGCGCCCCGCGCCACCCATGCGGCGCGCGAACAGCTGGTCGCCGAGCACGCGCTCCAGAGCCTGCCCCACCGCTGCGGGCGTATCGGGATCCACCACGAGACCCGTTTCCCCGTCCTGCACCGCCTCCGCGAGGCCGCCGCTCCGCCCCGCGATCACCGGCAGCCCTGAAGCCGACGCCTCGGCGAGCGCCACGCCGAAGCCTTCGATGCGGTCCCCATCGCCATGGCGCGTCACGCCGAGGTAGACCTCCGCGGCGTTGTAGAGCGCGGGCAGGTCGGCGTCGGGGACGGAACCGACGAATCGCACCACATCGGCGAGCCCGAGTTCTTGGGCCTTCTTCTTCAGCTCGTCCCGCTTCTTGCCCGTGCCGACGACGGCGTAGTGCAGGTCCACGCCGGTGCGCCGCACTTGCGCCACCGCCTCGAGCGCCACGTCGACGCCCTTGTAGGATTCGAGCCGCGCCACCGTCAGTGCCCAGCGGCCGCCGTTCAGGCGATAGCGCGCGCGCACGTCGCGCGGATCGATGTCGGGTCGGAACAGCTCCGGATCGGTGCCGAGCGGCACGACTCGCACGCGCTCGGCCTGCGGATCGAGTCCCAGCTCGCGCAGCACCTTCTGCGCCTGCTCCCGCGTCCAATGAGAATTGGCGACGACGGCCGCGGCCGACTTGAGCAGCGCCTTCGCCGACTTGCGCGCGAACGGCTTGTGGTGAATCGCGTGCAGTTCAGCGAGCAAGTCGCCGCCGTGTACCAGCACGCCGTACTGGATCCCGACCCGCTCGTGCGCCCATTTCGCCGGGTAGCTCGCCGGGCGAACCGAGTCGGCCCAGGCGAAGCGCGGCTTATGCGTGCGGGCGAGCGAGACGACCCGGCGCGCCCAGAACATCAAGCCGGCAAAGCCGTGCAGGCTGCGGGTCGGGATCGGCAGCCGGTCGATGGTCGTGCCGCTGAACCGCGCGTCGATTTCGAGCGAGTCGCGGTGCTGGCCGGTCGACACGAGCAGCTCGCCCTTGGGATAGCGGCGCGCGATCTCTCCCATCAGCCGTGCGATGCCGGTGACGATCGGCGGGAATTCGTCGGTCAGGAGAAAGGTCTTCGACATCACGCGTGGCGCTCCAGATCCCAGAGGCGGGCGTATTTCAGAAACACGCTTGTACCGGCAAGTCCGCACAGCACGAGGCCACGCCATCCCTCGAGCAAACCCAGCTGCAGGATGTAGGTACGAAAGAACTGCCACCCCGGCCGCACCAGCAGGTCGGCGACGTGCACGCGGCGACCGCTGTCCTTGAGATCGGCGGCGCCCCATTCGGCGTATTGCACCAGTTTCCGCACGTGGTGGGGAAGATCTTTGTAGGGCGTGTGGGCCAGCGGGCTGGTGAGTCGTCCGACGTCGGCGACGGGCTCGAGTCCTTCGTGGACGCGCTTTTCGACGAAGCGGCGGTCACGCTGAAAGAAACGCACCGCCCAGGAGTCGCCCCAGCCCGCGTGCCGCATCAGGCGACCGAGATAGACGTTGTTGCGCCGCACCGCGTAGGCCTCATGTCGCGCGCCGAGCCTTCCGTCCCCTGCGAGTCGCGTCAGCTCTTCGGCCAGCTCCGGTCCAATCCGTTCGTCGGCGTCGAGGGCGAACACCCAGCGATTGCGGGCGCGGCCGATCGCCGCATTCCGCTGCGCCGCGATCGTCACGCCCGGCACGTCGAGCACCGACGCCCCGGCTTGCCGCGCCAGCTCCGCGGTGCCGTCGGATGAGCCGCCATCCGCCACGAGGACTTCGTCCGCCCACTCGAGATGCCCCACGCAGGCCGCGATCTGCTCCGCCTCGTTGAGCGTGGGGATGACGACGGTGATCGGCCCCGGCATGTCTCTAGAACTCTACATCGGGGCGTCCCGCCGGAGCAATTGGGCACGCCGCGCGAGCCCCTCGCCGTACACCGCCGCGGTGCGCTGCGCCGTCCGCTCCAGCGTGAATTCGCGCCGCACCAGCGCGCGCGCGGCGTGGGCCAGCCGCTGCGCCAGCGCCGGGGGCCCGAGCAGCGCGGAGAGGGCGTCGGCCCAGGCGCGAGGATCGAGCGGCGCAACGAGACGGCCGGTGACGCCATCGGTCACAAGATCGCGGTTCCCCCCCGCGTCCGAAGCGACCACGGGGACGCCGAGCGCCATCGCTTCGAGCAGCGTCTGGGACAACCCTTCGATGCGCGAGGGCAGCGCGGCGATGTCGGCGATCCGGTAGAACGCCAGCGGCCGCGGCACGAAGGGGATGAACACGGCACGGTGACGCGACGGGAGATCGGCGGCGCGCGCCTGCAGCTCGGCGTCGGGCTGCACGCCGACGCACACCACCAGCGTGGGATGCTCGACGCCGGGCATCCCCGCGAGCAGCACGTGCTGGTCTTTGCGGCGCGACACGATCGCGACGACGCGGCGCCCGCCGATGTCGCCCAGCGACGCGCGAGCGGCCGCGAGCTCCGCCGCGAGCACGGGCGCGTCCACGCGCGCCAGATCGATGCCGTTGGGGACGACGCGCAGGCGCGCCACCGGATGCCAGCGCCGCACCAGCGCCTGCGCGACGGCCCCGCTGACCGCGATGGTGCGGTCGGCGGCGGCGCCGACGAGGCGCAGCTCGAATGGCGAGGTGAGCGGCATGGTGCGTCGCGTGACGACGAGCGCGGCGGGGAGCGCGCGGCGCATGCGCAGCAGCGCAAGGGCACGACGGTCGCGCGTGGCGTGCGTGTTGACGACGTCGACGCGGCGCTCCGTCACCAGGGCACGCAGCGCGCGCGCGAGGGTGCCGAGGTGCGAGAAGTCCAGTGGCACCGCCTCGAGCCCGGCGCCGCGCGCCAATCCGAACAGCAGCGACTCGGGCCGACAGCCGACGAGCACGCGGTGGCCGCGGCGCGCGAGCTGTTCGGAGAGACTGAGAATCGATTGCGTGGAACCGGCGCCGTCACCCTGAAACGTCGTCTGCAGGATGGTTCGCGGGGTCTCGCGCATGGAGCGAAGCTAGTTGTACATTGGCCTCGATGCACATCGCCGTGATCTCGCACCACCGTCTGCCGGTGAAGGGGTACGGCGGACCACAGCGCGTCGTCGTCGCGTTGGTGCGCGGTCTCGTGGAGCTCGGCCATCGCGTGACGGTGATCGCCGCGCCGGGTTCCAAACTCCCCACGGCTCCGGTCCTGGAAGTGCCGCCGCGTGAGCATGCCGGCCCTAAAGTGGCGGCGTTCGTGCCGCGCGACGCCGACGTCGTCCATGCCCACTATCCGGTCACCACCTGGCCGCTGCCGATTCCGCTGGCGCAGACGCTCCACGCCAATGGCAAGCCCGGCACGCCGCTTCCGCCGAACACCGTGTTCCTGTCCCGCGATCATGCTGCGCGCCACGGCGGCACGACGTTCGTGCACAACGGACTGGTCCCGGCGGAGTTCACGTTCCGGCGCCGCAAGGAAGCCTGGAGCCTCTTCCTGGGAAGACTGCACAGCGCCAAGGGCTACCAGTGGGCCATCGAAGCGGCGAAGCGCACCGAACGGCGGCTGATTCTCGCTGGAGGATGGCGCCCCAGCTTCTCCAACGAGATCAAGTACGTGGGGGAAGTCGACGACAAACAAAAGGCCGCGTTGCTGGCCCGGGCCCGCTGTCTCTGGACCCCGGCGCTGTGGGACGAACCCTTCGGCCTCGCGTCGATCGAAGCCCTCTTCTCTGGAACTCCCGTCCTCGGAACCCGCCGCGGCGCCCTCCCCGAAATCATCACCCCCGACGTCGGCGCCATCGGCGATACGCTCGAGGAGCTGATCGACGCCTCGCAGCAGATCCACACGCGAGACCCTGAATGTTGCCGCGCGCGGGCGGAGCGACTCTTCTCGCACATGGCGATGGCCAACGCCTACGTCCACATCTACGAGTCCCTGATCTCCAGCGGAAAACTTCCCGCCTGCAACTGATGCACATCGTCCAACTGCACCATTCTCGGCTCCCGGTGGCCGGGTACGGCGGCGCGCAACGCATCGTCGTGTGGCTCGCCTATGGACTGGCGGAGCTGGGAAACGACGTCACCGTCGTCGGCGCGCCGGGGACGAAGCTGCCGGGTCTGCGCTGTGTCTCGTATGGCGCGGTGCAGCCGTATGCGGAGACATTCGACGTGCGGCGCGTCGTCCCGGGGCCGATCGACGTGCTGCACTTCCACGGACCACCCCGGTCCACGCCGGCATTCCCCTGGGTGCATACGCTGCACGGCAACATGGGACCGGGACGCCAGGCGGACGCCAATGCGATCTGCGTCAGCGAGAATCACGCGCGCCGTCATGGGACGAACGCGTACGTGCACAACGGTGTGCGGCTCGAGGAATACCGTTACGAGGCGGCCAAGGGCGATTTCGACCTCTTCCTGGCGCGCCTACACAGCGTGAAGGGCTGGCGCACGGCCGCGTCTATCGCGCGACGCTGCCGCATCAAGTTGTTGCTGGGCGGTGGGTGGCGGCCATCGTTCTCCCGGTACGTGCGCTTTCTGGGAGAAGTCAGCGGAGACCAGAAGCGCGACTTGCTCGCTGAGGCCCGCTGTCTGTGGATGCCCGTGCAGTGGGACGACCCTTGCCCCGTGAACGTCCTCGAGGCGCTGGCGAGCGGCACACCCGTGATCGGGACTCCCCGCGGCTCGCTCGCCGAGCTGATCGGGCCCGATGGCGGAGGGATCGGCGCAACGGAAGACGAGCTCATCGCACTGCGGCAGCGACTCGCTCAGTGGGATCCGGCGCTGGTGCGCAAACGAGCCGAGCGGTTCTTCTCGCACATCAGGATGGCGCGCGACTACGTTCGCATGTACGAGGGATTGTTGACCCAGGGGACGCTGCCTTCTGGAAAGCGGGCCGATGGGTAACTACGAATGTCCAATGTAGAATTTTCAACGTTCAATGATCACTGAGCATTGAACATTGAGCATTCTACATTCTACATTCGCCTTTCAGACCAATTGGTAGTTCCTGAACTCGAACAGCCTCGCTCCCGTCAGCCGCTCGATCCAATCCGACACGTACAACCGCAGATGCTCCGCGCGAAAGTGCCGCGGGCCGATGCGCCGCTCGGGATCGATCATGCGCGCCTGCACCCACTCGGCCGCCGCGCGCGGATGCGGCGCGGTGTACGGCTTGAGCAGCGGCAGCCACTCGAGGTAGCCCCGCTCCTGCTCGCGCGCCGAGCGCTCACGGCTCCAGGGATAAATCGTCTTCGAGATCTCGAGCTTCTCGCGAATCGCGCGTGCCGGCCGCGCCCACCCGTAATGGAACATCCGTGCCCCGGTGGGGCGGGCGCGGATCTTCCGGTATTCAGGGCCGACGCGAAACCCCTGTGCTCCCTGATACGGCCGGATATCGCGGCCGAGCCGGATGCAGCGCACCTCGCGCCGATACCAGCGCCGGTTGGTCGCGACGCGATCGAATCCGCCGTAAAAGTGGAGATAGTCGACGAGCAGGCCTTCGACGCGGGTGTCGGCATCCCAGGCGCGCGTCTGTTCACGCAACAGCTGCGCCCCGCGCTCTTCCAGCACTTCGTCCGCCTGGATGTAGATCCCCCACTCGCCGCGGCAGGCCGCCATCGCCTTGAGCGTCTCCTGGGACAGCATCTCGTTCTTCTTGGTGAAGTCCCAGACGCTGTCGAGGATGCGCACACGCGGATCGTTGACCGAGGCCACGAGGTCGCGCGTCGCGTCCTCCGACTTGCCGACGTTCACGACCACCTCGTCGCACACTTCGAGCACCGATCGAATCGCGGGGACGATCGGGAAGTCGAGCTTGACGGCGTTGCGGACGAGGGTGAAGCCCGAGAGCATCAGGCGGTAGGCCCGAATTGCAGGTCGTACAGCCGCCGATAGAGTCCGCCCCGCGCAAGCAGCGCGTCGTGCGCGCCGCGCTCCATGATGCGGCCTTCGGCGAGCACGACGATGTGATCGGCGTGCTGCACCGTGGTGAGCCGGTGCGCGATGACGAGCACCGTGCGGTGCTGCATCAGGCGGTCGATCGCTTCCTGGACCAGCCGCTCCGACTCGGTGTCGAGCGCGCTCGTCGCCTCGTCGAGGATCAGGATCGGCGGGTCGCGCAGCAACGCGCGCGCAATCGCGATGCGCTGGCGCTGGCCGCCGCTCAGCCGTGTGCCGCGCTCGCCCAGCACCGTCTGGTAGCCCTCGGGCAGCCGCTCGATAAAGTCGGCGGCGTTGGCGGCGCGCGCCGCCGCCTGCACGTCGGCGAGGGACGCTCCGGGACGGCCGTAGGCGATGTTGGCGAGTACCGTGTCGTTCAGGAGGATCGTGTCCTGCGACACGATCCCCATCAGGCCACGCAGCGAGCTGCGCGTGCAGCGGGTGATCGGCACATCGTCGACGGTGATCGTGCCGCTCGTCGGCTCGTAGAAGCGTGGCAGCAGATCGACGAGCGTCGTCTTCCCCGCCCCCGATGGTCCCACGATCGCCACGACCTCGCCCTTTTTCACTTCGAGGTCCACATCGCGCAGCACCGCGGCATCGTGCCCGTAGGCGAACGACACTCCACGATACGCGATCGACCGCGCAAAGCGCGCCGGCCCTTCGCCGGGCTGGTCGACTTCTTCCGCGGGCAGGTCGAGCACTTCGAAGACGCGCTCGGCTGCCGCGGTGGCCCCCGACATGATCGCCGGATAATTCGCGATACTCTTGATGGGAGAATTGAGCCGCAGCGCGACGATCAGAAAGGTGATCAGCTCCTCCGGGCCCAGCCCCTGCGTCGCGTGCAACGCGAGCAGCGTCCCGTACCAGAGAATCGCCACGATCATCATCCCGCCGAACACCTCACTGACGGGACTCGTGAGACTGGAGAAACGCTGCGCGCGCAGCACGCGTTTCCGGTAGCGGTTGGCCAGGGCCAGAAACCGCGAGCGCTCGAACGCCTCGGCGACGTACGCCCGGACCAGCTTCACGGAGCCGACCATCTCGCCCACGTGTGCGGTGATCTCCCCGCGCTCGGCGGCCACCTCGCGCGAGCGGCGCCGCAGCCGGCGCACCAGCGGCCGGATCACGAACAACAGCACCGGTGCGAACACCAGCGCCACGAGCGTGAGGCGCGGCGACAGCCCGAGCATGATCGTGAGGTAGACGGCGATCATCAGGATGTTCTGCAGCAGCGACGCGAGTGCGGCACTGACCGCCAGCTTCACCTGGTCGGTGTCGGTGATCAACCGCGCCACCGTCTGCCCCGCGCGAGTGCGCTGGAAGTAGCCGAGCGGCAGCGTTTGCAGGTGCGCAAAGAGCCGCACCCGCAGGTCGCGCACCACGCCTTCCTGGATCACCACCGACCAGTACGCCGAGATGTACTCGCAGGCGTTCTTGAGCACGAGCGCCGCGAGGAGCACCACGACCACGTTGCGGAGCGCCACTTCGGGGGCGCCGGCGGCCAGGAAGGGCCCGGCGATCTTCCCGAGCAGCACCTGCACCGCCGAGCCGCCTTCGGTGGCGATCGCAGACTGGTGGAACAACGTGCGCAGGAACGGGATCAGCAGCACGAAGGTGAAGCCGTCGAGCACCGATGCGACGAACGTCGCGCCGATCGTGGCGGCGAACAGTGTCTTGTAGGGGCGGAGCAGCCGGAGGAGAGCTCTCCCCACGGCGCGGTCGGCCATCTAGCGGGAGCCTTGCTTCGCGCGGCGCGGGGTGAGCAGCGCCACGGGCAGAATCATTTCTTCGGGACTCACGCCGCCGTGCAGGAACGAGCCGCGGTAGCGCGCCTGGTACTCGCGCAGCTTGGTGGGATAGACGAAGAATCCGTCGGAGACCGCCAGCAGCGTGTTCGCGCCCAGCCCGCGGCGCGGCAGTCGCAGCAGATCCTC